>NZ_JBSQIC010000009.1:0-63862 GCF_055108615.1 Tangfeifania sp.
CTGGGAAGAATCGACCCAGGGCCCCCCGCGTAAATATTACGAGCTGACCGAAACCGGACGAAAATTTCTTACCGAACTCGAAGGTTCATGGTCGGAGTTGGTAAAGGCTGTTGACACAATTAAAACAAACAAAGCTTAAACAGAAAAAGAAAAACGAGATGAAAAAGACATTCACCATCAATATAAGCGGAACAGTTTTTCATATTGAAGAAGATGCCTACGAAGTTCTGCAAAAATACCTGGTAAACCTGAAAAACCATTTTGGCACCGATGAAGAAGGCAAAGAAATATTGTCGGATATTGAAGCACGAATTGCCGAAATTTTCAGCGAAAAATCGAATGACGAGAAAAAAGTTGTAACACTCGATTGGGTAAACCAGGTAATAGAAACAATGGGCACTCCCGAAGATTTTGCTGAAGAAGAGGGCGAAGAGGAAGAAGTTTATGTAAGCTCACCCAAACGCAAAAGAAGACTTTACCGCGATCCTGAACGCCGTGTATTGGGCGGAGTTTGCGGCGGACTGGGTGCTTATTTCAACATGGATCCGGTTATTTTACGAATCATTTTTGTGGTGCTGTTTTTTGTCACAACCGGTACAGCACTGCTGGCCTACATAGTTCTGTGGATTGCCGTGCCCAAAGCCCGCACCACTGCCCAACGGCTTGAAATGCGCGGCGAGGAAGCCACGGTGAAAAATATTGAAAAATCGATTCGTGAAGAAGTAAACGAAGTAAAAGAAAGCTATCGCAAATTTAAAAGTTCGGATACCTACGCCAAAGGCAAAAAATCAATGGAAGGCGCAGGTGACGTAACATACAATGTTTTTAAATTAATACTGAAAGTGGCCGTCATCATTATTGGAGTTATATTAATTATTTCCGGTTTCTTCGGATTGCTTGGTATGATTTCTTCACTTGCCATCGGGCACTCATTTGTTCAGGGATGGCCGCTGGTTTGGGGACCGGAGATTCATTTTCCCGACTTTTTCAACTATTTTGTTGAACCCGGAACCGTTAACTTCGGAATGATTGCAGTTGGCCTGCTCGCCGGCATCCCGCTGCTGGCCATGCTCTACATCGGATCCAAGTTGGTTTTCCGTTACAAATCAAACAACACGGCAATCGGTTTATCGATGGTTGGTGTGTGGCTCGTCGCGCTCGTCTCTTTAGTTGTGGTTTCGGCCAGCCAGTTAGGTAACTTTAAAAACCAGGGCTCCACCGTTATCAGCAATACGCTTCCGTGCGACAGCTGCCAAACTTACACGCTCGATATGGCAGAAGACAAATACGAAAACTACGCCGAACTCGACTGGGATTTAAACAATCTTAAAGCAGTAGTTGTAAACGGCGAAGAAGTAATTCTGGGCAAACCAAAACTCGATGTTGAAAAATCGGGTGGCGAAACGTTTGTGGTTTCGGTAAAAAAATCTTCTCGTGGACGAACCCGCGACGAAGCCAGGGAATACGCCTCAGACATCATCTATAATTACCAGATTAACGACTCCACGCTACTTTTCGATCCCTGGTTTTTGCTTGAAGAAGACGGCAAGTGGCGCGATCAGGAAGTACAGATTACCATTAAAGTTCCTGAAGGAAAATCCATTTACCTGAGTGAGGAAATGATAGAAATTATCTACGATATCGAAAATGTTTCGAACACATGGGATGGCGACATGGTAGGAAAAACCTGGGAAATGAAACCCGAAGGACTGACCATGAAAGAGCTGTCAGAAAATAACAATGAAGACATGAACCAATTGCCCGAAAACACTGAAGAACTGTAAACCACTTAATTTCAAAGCCATGAATTGGATTGCTAAACTGTTTTTTATTATAGGCTTTTTACTGGCTTCCCTGTTGCTGCCGGCACAAAGCAAGTCAGACAAAATCTACGAAACCTTTTCAGGGAAAGAAGGGGTAACCAATTTTTCATTCAATAAAAATATGATTGATGTGGTTGACATCGATTTGAATGATGAAAACCAGCATGTTTCAGGCGATATACACGAAATTCGTTTCCTATCTTACAATCCCGGAAAAGGTGAGTTAAGCGGAAAAGCATTTGCCGAAAAGGCCACCGCTTTGTTGCCTTCTGCATACAAAAAATATGAGGATCCGGAAGACGACGATTCAGACGCTGAAATCTGGCTGCTTGGTAAAAGAAAAAAGTATTCGGAATGCCACGTATTCATTAAAAATGAGGATGGTAATGGCAATCGTTTTATCATCTCATTTTATGGCGATTTTAATGTAAACGATTTGGAACAGCTTAAAAATACTGGACAAAATTTATCTGAAGATTAGAAAAAACAGGAGCATACAACTAAAATCCGGTGCCAATGGTACCAGATTTTTTATGTTTCTTATTTTTTTGCAGACTACCTGTCGTTTTTGTAATTTTATCAAAACTTAAAACTCATACCATGGAACTTCATTTTATTGCAAAAATGTGTGTCATTTTATTTGCCCTCTTTTCAACACAACAGAATTTTGAAACCGACACTTTTCAAACACAGTCGGGCGAACTGAAAATCACATTCATCGGCCACGGAACGCTGATGATGAAATTCGACGGAAAAACAATTCACATCGATCCGGTAGGACGTTATGCCGATTACTCAAAAATGCCAAAAGCTGATTTAATATTAATTACCCATGAGCACGGCGATCACCTCGACGCAGATGCTATTTCTAAAATCAAAAAGAAATCAACAGAAATAATCCTGACTGAAAAATGCCACGAGCAATATGGCAGCGGAAAAATTCTGAAAAACGGGGAAACAGGAGAATTTGCCGGAATAATAATCGAGGCTGTGCCGGCTTACAATATCAAACATAAGCGAAGCGAAGGAAATCCGTTTCACCCGAAAGGAATTGGGAACGGTTATGTTTTGCATTTCGGAGGTAAAAAAGTATATGTAGCCGGCGACACTGAAAATATCCCCGAAATGGCTGATTTAAAAAACATCGACATCGCTTTTCTTCCCATGAATATGCCCTATACCATGACACCGGAAATGGTTGCCGATGCAGCAAAAATCATCCGGCCGACAATTTTATATCCCTATCATTTTGGCAATACCGATACCCAAAAACTAATTGATTTGATGAAAAACCAGGATGAAACAGAAGTCAGAATCAGAAAACTAAACTAAGTTAAGTGAGATTCATTTTAACCCTGAAAAGGCCTGAACAAACTTTTTTTGCAAATGGTGGTTGTATTGGTTATTAACCAAATACAATTAAATTTATCGGAAAAATCGCTGATGCAGCTTGGGTACAAAAATGTTCACTCGCTGTAGCATGCCTGGGGCATCTGGAATACAGCTTATCCCAACATCAAAGAATAACTATCTGCAACAACTGAACATTTTTCCAGCACTAAATTCTCATTAGCGGGTTACCGGTGTATTTACCGGTTTTACCGTTTCTAATTTCTGTACCATTTCCGGTTTTACCTGGAGCGATTTTATCATCATGTTGTAATCGCTTACATCCAGGTTCTTTTGGGCCACAAAATCGGCCGGCAGCACCACAACCCTAAAAACCTGATCCTGGGCTTCGGCCGGCAATAAGGTGTTAAAATCAATCGTACCTTCCAGAAAAACCTGCACATCGGCAAAAGTATGGTCATAATTGTATTGTAATACCTCGTTATTTCCTGTATTTTCATCATACAAAACAACCGTTTGTGGCAGCAACCGCCAAACATCCAGCAATTCGCCGTTGTTGTCTTCTGTCTGTTCCCAAAGAATGTAAACCAACACCACATCGCTCTCATAAACTGTTAAACTTGACGGAAATTCAAAGTACAACGAGTAATCGTTTTGCGAAGTAAAATCGCCTTCAATTTCAAAAACTGAACCGATAAAAGATTCTCCGTCTTGCCCGGGAGGCCCCGGAGGTCCTTCCTCACCAATGCAACTGGTTAAAACAACAAGTGCAAAAACTAAAATAATTCCTGTTATTGTTTTCATGGCTTAAAAATTTTAAAGTTATGACTTATGGTTTCTGTTAAACAATATTAATGCCAACCCGGCTACCACCTGTAAAATTAGTTTCGGGATTTTTCAGAAATTAACCCGGAAATTCAATCCATTGTTTTTGCTGTGGCCGGAAATCGCAGCGTTTTATCATTTCAGCCCGGCATTGGAAAATCGATCCGGGTACTTCTATAACGTTCCATAATTATGTCGAGGATGGACAACACTTCTCCATTGGTTTCGAAATATAAAAGCGGCATTTGCCATTATTTTGTGGAATACGGGAATAATAGGAGTGCCTCGCAAAAGCTGGTGGTAAGATAAAGAGTAAAAAATTGAACCCTTTCAGGGTTCTGTTTTGGCGGTGGTAAACTTCCGTAGGTTGCACCTACGGCTATTATTGTTTTATCCCTTCGGGATATTGTGGGTAATTGCAGTTTTTTACAAGAATTTAGTTGGTTACAAAGAATCCGAAAAACCACGAAGTGGTTTAATAACAATAACCGCGGGTGAAACCCGTGGTTAATAAAGTCGTGCGGACAGAACCCTGAAAGGGTTCAATAAAATTTCAATAGAAAAGAAAAGGGATTTATTCCTGATAGTCCGGCCTCACATCTCCGTACTTCGCCACAATCTCATCCAGAATTGCGGTGACTTCGGCATTGGTTTCGGCGCGCAGCAGTTTGATTTTCAGCTCACGAAAATTGGGTAACCCCGGAAAATATTTGGCAAAATGGCGGCGCATCATCAGAATGGCAGAGCGCTCGTTGTCTTTCCATTCAAGGTTAAGTTGCAGTTGCTCTTTTACATTTTCAACCACTTCGGCAACAGTGGGAGAAGGAAGTATTTCGCCGGTTTGCAAGTAGTGCTTCACTTCCCTGAAAATCCAGGGGCGGCCAATGGCAGGGCGGCCAATCATCAGCGCATCCACACCGGTTTGGGCCAGCAATGTTTTGGCTTTTTCGCCACCAGTAATGTCACCGTTTCCAATGATTGGGATTTGAATTTGCGGGTGGTTTTTTACTTCGCCGATCAGCGTCCAGTCGGCCACGCCGGTGTACAATTGTTCGCGGGTACGTCCGT
The DNA here is from genome assembly GCF_055108615.1 of Tangfeifania sp. Lineage (NCBI taxonomy): Bacteria > Pseudomonadati > Bacteroidota > Bacteroidia > Marinilabiliales > Prolixibacteraceae > Tangfeifania > Tangfeifania sp. Next base: position 5,067 of record NZ_JBSQIC010000009.1, read on the forward strand.
GAATGGCCAATGCGGCAATGCCGGCATCCTGAAGGCGCAGGGCAGCTTCCACAATAGGTTTGTCGTTTTTGCCCCAGCCCAGGCGGGTTTTGGCCGTTACCGGAACTTTCACCGCTTTCACAATTTCAGCAGCCATTTGCTGCATTTTGGGCAAGTCACGCAGCATGGCCGCCCCGGCACCGTGCCGGATAATTTTTTTCATGGGGCAGCCAAAGTTTATGTCGATAAAATCGGGCTGTAGTTCTTCGGCCACCTGTGCCGCACTCACCATAGAATCGATGTTGTGTCCGTAAATCTGGATGGCCACCGGGCGGTCGAAATCGAACAGCACCATTTTTTGTTTCGACTTTTTCACATCCCGCACCAGCGCTTCCGACGACACAAATTCAGTGTACATCACATCGGCACCGTATTTTTTGCACATCCACCGAAACGACTTGTAAGTCACGCCTTCCATGGGTGCCAGAAAAAGTGGGGTTCCTTCCAGTATGAGCTTTCCGATTTTCATTCCGGGTACAAAATTAAAAATTGCCGGAATATATTTTTATAGTTCCTTGTTTTCAGCAAGAATTAGTTTTCAAAAAGGAAACGATTGAAAGCTGTCATTTCACAAAGAAAATGGCATTGCCCAAAAGACAATGCCATTTTTTAGAATCATTTAGTCTGAAAAGAATTTCAACCTTCTTTCCCTTAAATTCTATTTTTGCATGTGTACATCCATTTGCGGGAATGGAATATTAATACCTTCCTTGTCGAATGTTTTATATACTTTTTCGTGCATGTCGAAGAAAATTGCCCAGTAATCTGAAGCTTCGGCCCAGGCACGGACCACAATATTTACCGAACTGTCGCCAAGTTCCTTAACGGCAATAAATGGTTCAGGATCCTGCAAAATTCGTTTGTCATCGTCAATTAATTTTCTCAACACAGCTTTGGCTTTGTCCACATCGTCGCCATAACCAATTCCAAAAAGAAAATCTACCCGCCGGCGTTTTTCAGTGGAATAATTCACCATTGAGTTGGTAGCAAGCCCACCATTAGGAATTATGATGGTAACATTATCAGGTGTTTTAAGTATGGTATTGAAAATCTGAATTTCGTTAACCGTACCTGAATGCCCCTGGGCTGTAATATAATCGCCGGTTTTAAACGGTTTAAAAAGCAACAGCATTACACCTCCTGCAAAATTTTGCAAAGTACCTGAAAGTGCCATGCCTACTGCCAGGCCGGCAGCACCAAGTACGGCAATAAAAGAAGTCATTGCAACTCCAAGCATTCCCACAACACTAATCAGCAGCATGATTTTCAGCAGTATGCCTATCATGCTGTTCAGAAAACCCCGCAACGAGGGTTCCATGTTATTTTTTTCAAATTTTTTCCGTAGAACATTCAGGATAATGTTGATTATCCACCAACCGATAATAAGCGTGATAAGTGCGCCTATCAAACGGGGACCAAAAGTCACTATTGCATCATAAAACTTTTGCCAAAGTGCGTCAATTGATTCCATAATATAAATTTTTTATTGATTAATGTTGAAAGTTACAAATTCTGTTGCAATATGTTCAACAAAAAGGGATCAAAAAATTTGATCCCTTTTAAACTATAATTCAATAATCACAAAAAAATACTAAGCTGTATTTTTTAAATATCGCAATGTGTCGTTTACACTACTCTGCCTTACCAGTTCTTCGTCGCGTACCGAGATATCAAAAATCCCTTCGAGGTAAAAAGTGAATATTTTCCAGTCAACTGAATCGAATCGTAAATCGCGCTGATAGAATGCAGTAGGCTGTATATCACCTTTTTGAACTCCTGTTTTACGAAGCACACGGTATAGGTTTCTTCTGATTTTCTTGTCTTCCATAGCTTCTTTTTCTTAAGTTATTACCTCTGTTTCAGTTATTTCGCTGTTGAAAAAACCGAACAAACGAATTTACGGGTCAAATATATGAATAAACATTAAAACACAAATTACAATTAAAACAAATTAACCTGTAATTAACAAATAAACAACTAATGTTCAGTCCAATGGACTAAAGCTAAATGAAGTTTTGCAAATCAGATTTCAGAAGGCTGTACACTTCCAAATCGAAAATTTTATTGCGATGTAACTCTCCTGCACGCTCGGTGCCCTCGTATTGAAATCCGAGTTTTACCGGGATAGCAGAACTTTTGGAGTTCCCTTTTGCCACCTTTATCTGAATGCGGTTCATTTTTAATTTTTTAAACGCATAACCAATTAGTTTTTCAACGCTTGTGGTTATAATACCTTTTCCCTGCATATTTTGCGCCAGCCAGTAACCCATTTCGGTTTTCCGGTTCACCCAGTCGGTATCTTTAAAACCTATAAGCCCGGCAAATTCGTTCTTGTACCAAATGGCAAAAACCTCATCCCGTTTTTTCCCCGTTTGGTTTACAAGGCTATCTATAAAATTTTCAGTGTCAGATAATTTTTGGGTGTATTCAACAAACGGGAGCCATTGGATTAAAAAATCGCGGTCCCGATCTATTGTTTCAAATATAACCGGAGCCATCGATAAGTTAACTGCTTCCAGGCGAACTTTCGGGTTTACACGCAAGTGATCCATTATTAAATTTCTTTAACCGACAAAATAATTACTTTATATGAAAGCATTAATGTCATTTTTTACAACTTTTTATCTTTACAGCGATTTTTTAAATTACGAAGGTCAATTTATACAAAATTCAGAAGAATGAAGAAACGGGTATTTTTTATTTTAACAGCATTAATGACATTGCTGTTTTTAGCCTTCGCAGGCTTTTCGCAATCCACGGTTGTTCAGGTATCAACCAACATGGGAAATATGAAATTCCGGTTGTACGACGACACACCCAAACACCGCGATGCTTTTATTGATCTGGCGAAAAAGGGCTATTACAACGAAACACTGTTCTACCGTGTCATTCAGGATTTTCTGATTCAGGGTGGCTCAAAAAGTTCGAAAAATGCGGCACCGGGCAAACGAATCGGTTACGGCGACCCGGATAAAACGGTTGACGATGAAATTCTGCCGCACCACTTTCATAAAAAAGGGGCCCTTTGTGCTCCGCGTCAGCCCGAAGAGGTGAACCCCTGGCAACAGTCCGATATTTCGCAGTTTTATATTGTAAAAGGAAGGGTTCACACGTCCGGCGAACTCGACACCATGGAAATGGCTGTGAACCGCCCTATCCGAAAAAAAATTGTAGCAAAATACCTGACAGACGATGTGAGGAATGAACTGCAAATGCTGAGGGAAGAAAAAATGGTAAATGAATTCCGGGAAATTGCCGGCAGGGTAAAACAGCAAATTGAAACCGAATACAACCTGCAAACCGAAACCCTGGAATTTTCGGATGCCCAGCGCAAAGCTTACACAACCATTGGCGGTTATCCTGATTTAGACGGGAAATATACCGTTTTTGGCGAATGTATATCGGGTTTTGAAACCATCGACAAGATTGCTGCACTTAAAACCGATGAAAATCACCGGCCTTTTACCGATGTGAAAATTAAAGTTTCCATTCTGAATGAATAATTTAAAACACATTATCATTTTATTTTTGTTTTCTGCGCTGGCTTTTTCGTGTGGCAACAACGCGCAGAAACAGGAAAATGAAACCCAACCTGAAGCGAAAGAAAAAACAGCCCAAAATCAGGAAACCGGCTGGGAAGACATCATGCCGTCCATTGTCACCATCGATTCGTATGACGATGATCGCATTCTGGAATCGGGACAAGGCTTTTTTGTTGCTGAAAACCTAATGGTTACCAAATACTCTTTGGTAAATGCTTCCAACAATGTGCTGGTTTCTCCGTTCGACACCGACGAAAAATTCAAAACCACCAAATACGTGGCAGTTGACAGGATCAACGATTTAATCATACTCCAGGTTGACAGCCTGCAACGAAAACCCATTGAACTCTTCCCCGGAACTGCCCCCAATTCAGCCAAAACATCTTACATCGCTGAATCTCCGGGAAAAACAATTCAACTTTTTACCGGAAAATTACTGAACCAGACCAATGTTAAAGGAAGCCGGCTCTACCGGATTACCAACCGAATCCGTAAAGCCACTTATGGCACGCCTGTTTTTGTATCGAACAAAAAAACCATTGGCATTGCATTTTCCGATGTGGCCAATTACCAAATGCAAAGTTTTGCCATTCCTTCCACATTCATCGCGCAATTGCTCAACAATAAAAACAGCGAAACCCAAACGCTCGAATCGCTGCGTTCGTTCACCAACGAAAAAGTGGCCGCCGAAAACAGAAAAATTAAAGGACTGGTGCTGGAAACCGACATGGGAAATATTACCATCCGACTATTTAACGAAACGCCGCAATACCGCGACAATTTCATCCGGCTGGTAAAAGAAAATTATTACGACAGCCTGCTGATCCACCGTGTGATTACCAATTTTGGCATTCAAACCGGAGCCGCCGATACGCGCTACGCCGAAAAAGGTGATATAGTGGGCTACAAAGGACCAGGCTACACGCTGCCTGCACACATTGTTCCGGGGTTGTTTCATAAACGCGGGATGATTGGCTCGCCGCGAAAACCCGACACCAAAAACCGGCACCGACGTTCCGACGGTTCGCAATTTTACATTGTTTCGGGCCGGAAATATTTCGACAAGGAGCTGGATGGCATTGAAGAAGAAAACGATTACACTTTTTCTCCGGAGCAGCGCCAGGCCTACAAAACCGTTGGCGGGGCACCGCATCTCGACGGTACTTACACCATTTTTGGCGAGGTAATTTCGGGAATGGATGTGGTTGATGCCATTGAGAAAGTGGAAACCGACCGCCAGTGGAGGCCCGTGGAAGACATCCGTCTGAAAAATATTCGTATTTTAAAGTGAACCGTTGAATACTTTTGTCAGCTCCATCTCCTTTTTCAGCCAGAATGTTTTCAGCCCTGCCTCACGCGCTGCCGCAATGTTATGCTCCAAATCATCAACAAAAAGGGTTTCTTCCGGCTGCACTCCCGAAAGACGGATGACTTTTTGATAAGCGCTCAAATCGGGTTTCCTCTCGCCAATCTCATGCGAATAAAAGTCCTTTACGAACAGCGATGGGAAATCGATGCCGTGCTCGTTTTTAAACTCCGCATGAAGCCGGTTAATGTGAATCTCGTTGGTATTGCTGAAAAGATAAACATTGAACTTCTCCTGTAACTTTTTAACAACTTCCACCCTTTCGTCCGGAATACCCAAAACCATAGCACACCAGGCATCGTCAATCTGTTCATCCTGAATTTCCGGATTATTTAGTATCTCACGTATTCTTTCCCGGAAACCTTCCGCTGAAACTTGTCCCGTTTCCAGTTCATAAAAAACCGGGTCGGAGTATGCCTGCCCGCTGTCCACCACTTCATCTGCCAACCCCAGTTTCCGGAAAGCCTCAATGGATGCGTTAAAATCGAGGTTCAGCAAAACATTGCCCAAATCAAAAATGATATTTTTTACAGCAGTTAAATCAATTGGCATTTTATTATTTTTAGCCTTCGAAGATATAGAATTTAAAATTGTTGAATGAAGATTAAAGGCAAGCATTACCATACTATCTCGCTGAAAAAAAATGACCCGCAAACCGTGCAGGTAATCGATCAGCGCAAAATTCCTTTTCAGTTTGAATTATTTAACCTGAAAACCGTTGAGGACACCTACTTTGCCATTAAAGAAATGGTGGTGCGCGGTGCGCCGTTAATTGGCATTGCGGCAGCTTACGGCATGTACCTGGCGTTGTTCAATGCGAAGCAAAAAAACATGGAAGAGCACCTTCAAAAATCAGCAAATTATTTAAAATCCTCGCGGCCCACTGCGATTAACCTGGCTTTTGCCGTTGACGAAATGCTGGAATTCATTCTGAAAGAAAAAGGAAATCCGCTACTCATTCAGAAAACGCTTGAAAAAGTCCATTCATTAAAAGAGAAAGAGATTAATTACAGCGAAAAAATCGGCGATTACGGTTTGGAAATCATCGAAAAAATTTATGCCAAAAAGCAAGATACTGTAAATATCCTGACGCATTGCAATGCCGGCTGGCTGGCCTGCATCGACTGGGGAACTGCCACCGCGCCGGTTTACAAAGCCCACCACAAAGGAATTCCGGTGCATGTGTGGGTGGATGAAACACGACCACGCAACCAGGGTGCCCGGCTTACGGCCTTCGAGCTGGGAGAAGAAGGTGTGCCGCACACCGTGATTGCCGACAACACCGGCGGCCATTTGATGCAACACGGCAAAGTGGATTTGCTACTGGTTGGCAGCGACCGCACAACCGTTACCGGCGATGTGGCCAATAAAATCGGCACCTATTTGAAAGCGCTGGCAGCCCACGACAACGGAATTCCGTTTTACGCCGCCCTGCCCTCTTCCACTTTCGACTGGAATATGGAAAACGGACTGGCTGAAATTCCTGTGGAAGAACGTGGTGCCGGGGAAGTAGCCGAAATTGAAGGCTGGACCGGAACCGAAATCCGGCGGGTGCGGTTAATTCCTGAAAACAGTCCAGCAGCCAATTACGGTTTCGATGTTACACCGGCTCGGCTGGTAACCGGACTTATTACTGAACGCGGTGTTTGCAAAGCCAGCAAAAAAAGTATTTTGAAACTGTTTCCTGAAAAATCAGAAATATGAATAAAATTGCAATTATAGGCGGATCGGGACTCGAAGATCCTGCCCTGCTGAAAAACCCGGGCGAAACTGAAATTGAAACGCCTTACGGAAAACCCTCTTCTTCTTTTAAAACCGGAAAAATTGAAGGTGTTGAAATTGTTCTGCTTTCACGCCACGGGCGCGACCACTCCATTCCACCATCGCAGGTAAATAACCGGGCCAATATTTGGGCAATCCAAAAACTGGGCTGCACCCACATTTTAACAACCACTGCATGTGGCAGCCTGCGCGATGAAATAAAACGGGGTGATATGGTTATTCCGGACCAGTTTATCGATTTTACGCGGCACCGGGAAATCACGTTTCACGACACATTTGAAAACGGGAATCTTCGGCACGCGGATATGGCGGAGCCGTTCAATCTATTGCTGCGCGATAAACTTATTGAAAATGCTGCAAAATTAAATTTGAGTTACCACCCGCGCGGAACAGTAATTACCATTGAAGGGCCGCGGTTTTCAACACGAGCGGAATCGAACATGTTCCGGATGTGGGGAGCCGATGTGATAAACATGTCCATTGCCCCGGAGTGTATCCTGGCCAATGAGATGAAAATTCCTTATGCGTCCGTTGCCCTCAGTACCGATTACGATTGCTGGAAAACCGATGAAGAACCGGTTACCTGGGAAGAGGTGCTGAAAGTATTCAACCACAATGTGAAAAATGTAATTGAATTGCTTTCAAAAACCATTGCATCTTTCCGGTGAAAAATATTCCCTCAGCGAGATTACTTGATTTCCGAACCGTTTTTCACTTTCTGGTCGGGCGAAACAATCGACAATTTCCCGTCGGCATCTTCGGCGCATAAAATCATTCCCTGAGACATGATTCCGCGGAGCTTTTTGGGTTCGAGGTTCACCAAAATGGAAACCTGTTTGCCAATCAGTTCTTCGGGTTTGTAAAACTCAGCAATTCCCGAAACAATGGTACGCTTGTCGATTCCGGTATCCACTTTCAGTTTCAGCAGTTTTTTGGTTTTGGGCACTTTTTCGGCTTCCAGAACAGTGGCCGAGCGGATGTCCATTTTCCCGAAATCGTCGAACTCGATGCTCTCTTTGGCCGGTTTGGCCTTTACTTCGGCCAGTTCGTTGGCTTTGCGGGCATCGAGCAGCTTTTGCAGCTGCGCCTCAATCACCTTGTCATCAATTTTTTCAAAAAGCAACCCGGGGTTGTTGATTTTATGACCCGGCTGCAATAAATTGGTGGTGCCCAGCTTGTCCCAGTTTGCTTTTTCAAAATTGAGGAACCCGCGCAGTTTCTTCATGCTGAACGGCAGGAACGGCTCCAGGATGATGGTGAGGCTGGCCGAGATTTGCAGGCAAATATTCAAAACGGCTTTCACCCGCTCGGGGTCAGTTTTGAACACTTTCCAGGGTTCCTCGTCGGCGAGGTATTTATTGCCGAGCCGCGCCAAATCCATAGCATATTTCAGCGCTTCGCGAATCCGGAAATTACCGAGGCTTTTATCCACTTCGGCTTTAATTTCTGAAATAGCTGCCAGTGTTTTTTTATCGTAATCCGAAAGTTCGCCCAATGCCGGCACTTCGCCATCAAAATATTTATTGGTGAGTACCAGGGCCCGGTTGACAAAGTTGCCAAGAATGGCCACCAGTTCGTTGTTATTCCGGTTCTGGAAATCTTTCCAGGTAAAATCGTTATCTTTTGTTTCCGGGGCATTGGCGGTGAGCACGTATTTCAGCACATCTTCTTTTCCCGGAAAATCTTCTAAGTATTCGTGGAGCCACACCGCCCAGTTGCGCGAGGTAGAGATTTTATCGTTTTCAAGGTTCAGAAATTCGTTGGCAGGCACATTATCGGGTAAATTGTATGTTCCTTCAGCTTTCAACACGGTGGGAAATATAATGCAGTGAAAAACAATATTGTCTTTGCCTATAAAATGAAGCAGTCGTGTTTCGGGGTCTTTCCAGTATTTTTCCCAGTCATCGGTGAGTTCTTTTGTGGCCGAAATGTAACCGATGGGCGCATCGAACCAGACGTACAGCACTTTTCCTTCGGCTTCTTCCAGTGGCACCGGCACCCCCCATTTCAGGTCGCGGGTAACGGCGCGGGGCTGCAGCCCGCTGTCGATCCACGATTTGCACTGGCCGTACACATTAGGTTTCCACTCTTTGTGTCCTTCCAGTATCCACTCTTTCAGCCACGGTTCGTACTGGTCAAGTGGCAGGTACCAGTGTTTGGTTTCTTTCAGCACAGGTTTATTGCCGCTAATCATCGAGGTTGGTTTAATCAATTCAGTCGGACTGAGCGATGTGCCGCAGCTTTCGCACTGGTCGCCATACGCTTTTTCAAACCCGCATTTCGGGCAGGTGCCAATGATGTAGCGATCAGCTAAAAACTGTTTGTTTTCCTCGTCGTAATACTGCTCCGATGTTTTTTCAACCAACTTGCCGGTATCGTACAGTTTTTTAAAAATTTCCGCAGCCGTTTCGTGATGTACTTTTGCGCTGGTGCGCGAATACACATCGAATGAAATTCCGAATTTCTCAAATGATTCTTTAATGATTTTATGAAATTTATCCACCACATCCTGTGGTGTCACGCCTTCATTTTTTGCTTTTAAAGTAATGGGGACACCGTGTTCGTCCGAGCCGCCAATCAGCAATACATCTTCGTTTTTCAGCCGCAGGTAGCGGGCATAAATATCGGCCGGAACATAAACGCCTGCCAGGTGGCCGATGTGAATCGGGCCGTTGGCATACGGCAGTGCAGTTGTAATCAGTGTACGTTTAAAATTACTCATGTTTAAATATTTTACTTGAAATTGGTTCTTTTTTGTTAAAGGCACAAAGATAAGGGAATTGAGGGAAAACGAATTTTCAAAACAGGGTTTATTCAATCCAGTTTTCCAATTGTAAATCCGGAATTCTTTTAAATTCCCGCATATTATTGGTCACCAATATTAAATCTAAACTAACTGCATGAGAAGCAATTAAAGTATCCAAAGGGCCAATTGGCGTTCCTTTTCTTTCCAATTCCGCTCTGATTTTCCCATAAACAAATGCCTGGTCAAAACCAAAATCAAAAATTTGAAGCGGGGTAATAAATCTTTCTAATGCTTCCTGGTTTTTCCCCGGATTGGAACTTTTCATTACACCATACTGAAGCTCGGCCAGGGTTATTGAAGATATACCAATAGAACCAAAAGAAATACTTCTGAATTTTTTGAATACTTTTTCAGGTTTCTTCTTAATGATATAAATGCAGATATTTGTATCGAGCAAATATTCCATTAGTCAAATGATTCCCGGGTTTGATGAGATGGCTGTTCCCTATTCTCCATAAAATCAGGAGTGAATAAATCCAGACTCTCCATTAAATTTTGCCAGGGATTGTGAAATGGGATAATTTGCAGGGTATGTCCCACTTTTTTAAGATAAACTTTGTCATCGTTTATCCTCATTTTCTCCGGGATATTTATTGCCTGAAATCCCTTCCGGTTTTTTATGTGAATTGTTTCGAAAGTCATATCATTTTAATTTACTCAAAAATACTAAAAAAATGTATTCCTCGGTTTTTATATCTTTGCGGGCATGAACAAATTTTCCCACATCATATTCGACCTGGACGGCACGCTGACCGACAACACCCGCGGAATTGAAAGCTCGGTGAGGTACGCGCTCGATAAAATGCAAATCGACGATTTTGATGGAATAGTGCCCAAACAATTTATCGGTCCGCCACTGCAGTGGGGGTTCCGAAATTTGTTTGGATTGAATGAACGGAACACAGAGCTGGCCGTGGAATATTTCAGGGAGTATTACTCTGTACACGGTTTGCTGGAAAACGATCCATATCCGGGCATTTTTGAAATGCTGGAAGAATTGCATTTCGCCGGAAAACATTTGTACATTGCCACGTCGAAACTGGAGAAGTTTGCCCTGCAAATCAGCGAACATTTCGGGTTTAACAAATACATTGTTCAGCTAAAAGGTGCCGATTACAAAGGGGAACATGCCACCAAAGCCACCATTATTTCGCACTTGCTGGAATCGAGGCAACTGCCGTCGTCAAAAGACATTGTGATGATTGGCGACACGCTTTTCGATATTGAAGGTGGCAAAGAAAACGGTTTATCAACGATTGCAGTCACTTACGGATTTGGGAAAAAAGAAGACCTCGAAAAAGCCGGGCCTGATTATTTGGTTGAAAGCGTGGAGGAGTTGTACGAGGTGTTGGTGTGATTTTTCAATTTTTTATAAACTCATAAACTTTCTAAAAAAATTTCAAAATTGTTTCAAATGCCTAATTTTGTTGCCGTTCAAGTTAATTCATGAAAATATGGGCCACTGGATGCAGCGAAAAGACACGGTTGCGATTGAATGGATGGCGCAATTTAACCGCAATCCGTATCCTGAAAAGGTGGTTTGGAAACAAAGCAGCGTAACTCACAACCATTTCTACTGGCTGGTCGTTCCTGAAAATGAAGCTGTAAAAGATGCGCTGGTGGTAGCCAATCGAGATGGTCAAACCATTACCATCAAAAAAGCCGAACTGGCAGATACACTCCTTATCAACCTGAATGATAAAATGGTTGATCTGGACGAAAAAGTAAAAGTGAAATACAACGACGAAATAATTTACCACGATGTTCCAAAACGTAACATCGCACAAATTTGGCAGTCGCTCACCCAAAGGAATGATCCGCAGCAGGTTTATTCTGCAAAAATTGAAGTAACTTTGAATTAAAACAGAAGTATGATTGTTCCGCCTGCATTAAAAAAAGAAGATAAAATCCGCATCGTTTCGCCTGCCGGAAAAGTGAAGGAGAAATATGTGTTGCCCGCGGTTGACTGGCTGCGCAAGCAAGGTTACCGCGTGGAACTGGGGAAACACGTTTTCGCCACGCACTACCAGTTTGCCGGAACCGATCAACAACGGTTAGAAGATTTGCAAACAGCACTCGACGATCCCGAGACTTCAGCTATTATCTGTTCGCGGGGAGGCTACGGAACCGTGCGCATCATTAGCAACCTCAGTTACAACGGGCTTCTGAGAAACCCTAAATGGATGGTGGGCTTCAGTGACATCACCATTTTGCACTCCTGCCTGAACAGCCATAGAATTGCCACTATTCATGGAGCCATGCCCCGTTATTTTTTCGAAAAAAACGGGCAACCCAACGAAAACCTGTATTCGCTGATTCATTTACTTATAGGAAATAAAGCCTCGTACGTTGTTTCTGCCGCCAAAGAAGACCGAAACGGGAAAGCGACAGGCGAACTGGTGGGCGGAAACCTTTCTGTTATTTCGAGCATGCAGGGAACCAGTTGTGAACTGGACACAGACGGTAAAATCCTTTTTCTCGAAGACATCGATGAATACCTTTACCACACCGACCGCATGATATACCAACTAAAACTGAGCGGAAAACTCGACAACCTGGCCGGGCTGGTACTGGGAAATTTCACCGATATGAAAGACAATGAATCGCCGTTCGGAAAAACCATTCATGAAATAATTGCCGATGCAGTTGATGAATACGATTATCCTGTTTGTTACGATTTTCCGGCGGGGCATAACGGCAAAAACCTGGCCCTGCTGTTTGGCAAAAAATGGGAGCTTGAAGTAACCGGAGAACAATCACAACTAAAATTACTTTAAACTTTGAACCTTAAACTTTAAACAAAATAATGGTTTCACAGCGCGAAATAGGGGAACTGGCAGAATTGCATGCAAAAAACTATTTGCAAAGTCAGGGTTACGAAATCCGGGACACCAACTGGTACCACGGTCACCTGGAACTGGATATTATTGCCCGCGACGGCGATGAACTGGTAATTGTGGAAGTGAAATCGCGGAACGGACTGCGCTACGAACATCCCTCGGAAGCGGTTACCAATGCCAAAATGAAACGGATTGTGGAAGCTGCCGATGCCTATATTCTCGAAAAAGATTTGGATTACGAAACCCGGTTCGATGTGATTACGGTCATTTTTTTCGGACAGGATTTTGAACTCGAGCACTTTAAAGATGCGTTTTACCCCACACTCTGAAGTCATTTCCGCACATTCTCAAAAAAATTCTATTTTTAAGAAAAATTTATTCGATGAACATTGAGGAGCTCAGGGAATATTGCATAGCTAAAAAAGGGGTAACCGAGGAGTTTCCTTTTGATGAAACCACGCTGGTTTTTAAAGTGGCAGGTAAAATGTTCTGTCTAACCGACCTGGAAGACGATTTGCATGTGGCCCTGAAAAACCTTCCTGAAAAGAACACGGAACTGCGTGAGCAGTTTCCGGCCGTAAAACCGGGTTTTCACATGAACAAAAAGCACTGGAATACCATTGATATTGATGGTTCAATACCTGATAAACTGATTTATGAATTCATCGGCACATCGTATAATTTGGTAGCCAAAAGCCTTCCCAAAAAGAAAAAAGAAGAGTTCAACTTAAATATCTGACATGAAGAATATAACACTACTATTCATTTCCCTATCGCTTGCTGCATTTACTGCACAAGCCATAAAAAACCCGGGTTCGTTTACCATTGAAAAAGAGCTGGAGCACACCCCGGTAATCAGCCAGGGAAGCACCGGCACCTGCTGGAGTTTCGCCACCACCAGTTTTCTCGAATCTGAAATTATGCGAAAAGGGTTTCCGCAAACCGATTTGTCGGAAATGTTTTTTGTGTATTACACTTACAAAAACAAAGCAAAAAAATACCTGCTTTACCATGGTAACAACAATTTCGGGCAGGGCGGACAGGCTCACGATGTAATCGATGTGTTGCGCGAATACGGCATGGTTTCGCAGGGAGCCTTCCCGGGAAAAACCGACGACGGCCGGTACCGCCACCGCAATCTGGTAAATGAACTTGAAACGGAGGTTACAAGCCTGAATAAAAAGAGAAAAGATTTTGACCTTGCCGGTTTAAAGTCGTACGAATCAATACTGAAAGAACACATTGGCCGTGTGCCCAACAAGTTTAAGTCAGAAAAAGGCAGGCTTTCTCCTTTGAAATTCCGTGATGAATACGAAATTGATCCGGACGATTACGTAGAGCTCACCTCTTTTTCGCATCACCCGTTTTACCAACCGATTGTCCTGGAAATACCCGATAACTGGTCGCATGCACTTTATTACAACCTGCCCATCGATGATTTGATGGAAGTGATGTACAATTCACTTGAAAGCGGCTACACCTTTTGCTGGGACGGCGATACCAGCGAAAAAACATTTTCCCACAGCAATGGAACAGCCGATTTGCCTGAGAAGCAAAAAGGGAAAGTGAATCAGCAGCTCCGGCAGGAAACGTTTTATAACCGCACCACTACCGACGATCATCTGATGCACATTGTCGGACTTTCGAAAAACGAAAATGGTGAAACGGCTTTCTACACCAAAAACTCGTGGGGCCCCGACAGTAACGATTTTGACGGGTACCTGCACATGACTGAAGATTACGTGAAGCTGAAGACCATTGCCATTTTAGTGCATAAAGATGCCATCCCGAAAAAAATCAAACGTAAACTCAATTTATAATGCAGGAATTTCAACTGAAAAAAGAATACATTGAGCTGCTAAAACTACTCAAACGGCTTGGGTTTGCCGAAACCGGCGGCCATGCTAAAATTTTGGTCGGAGAAGGCGAAATTTCCCTGAATGGCCAGCCTGAATTCAGGAAACGGGCAAAACTCCGCGATGGCGACGAAGTGGAAATAATGGGTGAAAAAATTATAATTCGGGGAGCAGCCAAAAAATAAGATTTAATCAGTTAAAATAAACCTCCAGGGCTTGCTGGCCCAATGCTTCCCTGCGTAATCAACTCCCACGCGCGGTGCTGTTTTGTATTGTACTTTGTTGCCTGCATCTTCTATCCAAATCCGGGTTGAATCAGCCAAATCTTCCCCGTAAAACGATTTGTCGAGCTGAAGCGTTTTCCCAACTCTGCCCGGCCCCGGAACGCCTTCAATTCCGCGAATTAATACGGCTGAAGCGTCACCTTGGTTGCCGGTAACAATATTCAGCAGCCAGTGAATTCCGTAAACAAGATAAACATACACCAGTCCGCCTTCGCGGAACATCACTTCGGTGCGCGGGGTTTTTCCCCGGCTGGCGTGGCAGGCCCGGTCGCCGTTGCCGCTGTAGGCTTCAACTTCGATAATGGCAAACCGCTCAATAGCTCCATTACTGAATTTACGAACGAGGATTTTCCCCAGCAAATCAGGAGCTACCTGCAACACATCGCGCTGAAAAAATTCAATGGAAAGCCTGTTGTTTTTCATTCAAAAAAACAATTTTCATTTTTCTGATTACGTAGCTTCTGACTTTCTTTTCCGGAACCGGGCAAACCCATAACCTGCTATTGCAAGAATCAACAAGATTGAACTGGCCAGCGAAACTTTATTGCCAATGTAATACGATTTCGGCTCAAACTTAAACTCAATGGTATGATTTCCGGCCGGAATTAGCATTGCCCTCAACACATAATTTACCCGGAAATGAGGCGCGGGCTCGCCATCGATGTAAGCATTCCAGCCATTTTCATAATAAATTTCGGAAAACACCGTGAATTGTTCACTAACCGCCGAGTAGTCATATTTCAGGTAATTGGGCTGGTATTGCGTGAGTTCAATCTTGCCATTATTATCTTTGCTGAATGATTTTCCGGCCACGTGGTCAGAAAAACGTTGGTCGATAATGGCTGTTTCTGCCGGATCGAAATTATCCATGGACTTAATCTCGTCGTCGGCATTTCCCACCACCTTAAACTCTGGTACAAACCACGCATTCCCCAGCGGCATTGGGTTGCGAACCGGCGACTGGTTTAAATCGTAAATCACGTAGCGGGTATTGAGCATGTTTATTGCCGGAAGCTCCCTGAAAACAGAATCCATGGCAGTACCGTTCTGAAAACCGCTAATCATTTGCTGAATTTCCGGCTGTAGATGATGGTCGATCAGATCCTGATAGCGGCGCAGTTTGGCCGCGTGATAACCACCAACATTTTTATGGAAATACGAACTTCTTGCATCCTGAAAAGGATTTTGCAATGGCAGAACCCGGAAATACAAATCGTCATCCTGCAAAATGGCCTCATCGGCAGGCATCATCTGAAACGGGTTTTCAGCTTGTCTTTTTGGCACAAAATGATCGTTGTTCAGGTAACGTTTGTCCACTGACCACAAGTCGATTAGAATTAAAATTCCGACTACAGCTATCAACGGTGTGGTTTTAATTTTTTTGATGTGCCACAGGTAGATTGCTCCGGCTGCCAGTACAATAAAAATAAATGAACGGAAAGCATCGGAGCGCAACATATTTTTCCGGTCGGCAATCACACTTTCCATGAGCCAGTCGGGAAAACGCATGGAATCGGTGGCATTGGTAAAATTACCCGAAATGCCCGGCAAAACGGCCAGCAGCAACGAAAGTCCGCCGGCAATAATAACCGACCATTTCAGCCCGTTCAACCACTCTCTCTTGTCCACTTTGCCCGAAATAATATCATTTAAAGCAATAAAACCGAGCAGCGGCATGGTAAACTCGGCAATTACCAGTGTCATGCTCGGTGCCCTGAATTTATTGTAAAAAGGCAGGTAATCGAGTAAAAAACTGGTAAGCCACATAATATTTCCACCCCACGACAGGACAATGGAAAGCACGGTTGCCAATGCCAGCCACCATTTTATTGGTCCTTTAACTACAAACAATCCCAAAAGGAAAAGCAAAACAACAATTGCGCCCACGTAAACCGGGCCCGATGTGCCGGGCTGTTCGCCGTGATACATGCTGACAGCCTGAATGGTCTGCCGTGGGTTTTGAACGCCCTGCTTTCTCAATGCCTGAAAACTTTCGGAATCGGTGCCCGGATTAATCTGGCTGCCGCCACCTTTAAAATTTGGAATGAGCAAAGTGAGTGTTTCATCAATTCCGTAGCTCCATTGCACCACGTAATCTTTATCGAGACCGCTGGTTTTGTTCTCATTGTTGGAAGTCAGCTCCGACGGTCCGCGAATAGTTTCTTTTGAATATTCCCAGGAAGTGTAGAGCCTTGAAAAATTCATTCCAATTGCCACAACAGCTCCTGCCAAAAGGAACAAAAAGGCTTTGAAAAATGAAGACAAAGTTTTTTCACGAATGGCAAAAACCAATTCTACCAGACCATAAACAGCAATTAATAAAAAGCCGTAATAAGTTATTTGCAGGTGCCCGCTCAGCAATTCAAACGAAAAAGCGGCTGCAAACAGCAACGTTCCGGCAACCGGCTTTCCCCTGAATGCAAGCAACACCCCGGCAACAACCGGTGCCAGCCAGGCAATGGCATTGGCTTTCGACATGTGCCCTGCCCCAAGAATTATCAAAAAATAGGATGAAAAGGCAAAAGCAATGGCACCGGCCACGCTCAGCCAGCGGTTAATTTTTAAACTTCTTAATAATATAAAAAAGCCAATCAGGTACAGTATCAGAAATGAGGCAGTTGAAAAAATCTGGCGGATTGGCCTTGTAATATAACGGGATAAATTGCCGGGATAAATTACCGAAATCATGTAACCGGGCATTCCGCTAAACATGCTGTTGGTCCAGATAGCTTCTTCGCCGGTTTCTTCACGGTAATCGGCCAGTTCTTTTGCCATGCCCTTGTGATGTTCAATGTCGGGCATTTGCAAAACCTTTCCTTCAATCAGGGGCGACAGGTACGCATAGGCCAAAACAATAAAAAACAGGATTATTCCCAGGGTTATTAGAATATTGCGGGAGCCGGTCAATTTTGCCATAACAAACGAGTTTTCTTGTATTTCTTAATCTGAACAAAAATAGATATTAACCTGGACTATTCATAAATTTTCAAAAAAATGAAAAAAGTTCAGATTAAACTTCAATATTTTTGAATCCGAATCCCAACTAAATGAACTAAAAACACGAATGAGGCAAATAAAAATAAAAAAGGGCTTTGAAAAAAATCAAAACCCTCTTTTTTTGGTAGTTTATGAAAAATTAATGATCGTGACTATGAAAATACAGGTTTTCAAAATCATGAACTTTTGCACGCAGCGTGTCAATTACACCTAAATCTGTTGACTGCTTGCTTTTCATGGCAAATACCAGGATATGGTGAAGTACCTCGAGTTGTTTCTGATACTTCTTGTAAGCTTCTTCATTATTCGCTTCAACAGGTTTAATCCGCTGGTGAAGGAAATACTGGCTCACAACGTCCTGAATTTTTTTGGCGTGCTCTTCTTTATTCACCACCCAGCGAACCAACTGGTTATAATCCGGGTTTTCCTGTTCCGACAGCTCGTTAATCATGTTCATCGATTTTTCCACTGTCTCAATGTGTTCGTAAATCAGGGCAATACGCACGGAGTCGCCATAAATTCCACAAGGGATTTCGCAATGCGCTTTCGATTCAAATGCTGAAAAACTCAGCACACTTATAAATAGTGCCGTTGTTAAAAGTTTTGATATTTTTTTCATACTCAATTAAATTTATTGTTCCTGTGTACATAACAATGAATCGTGCATTTGGTTTGGAAATATTTTAGTTCGCTAAAACCGGCCTGCCAAAAACACCAACTATTAAAGAATTAAGTAGTTTGCCCCAAAATACCAAAACTATTAATTTTTTCAATTTCAGCATATTAGCCCATAGAAAGGTAAACTGGTATGGCTTTTGCATTTTACGAGTGAAGAGATGATCCTTCACTAAAATTTAAAAGTCATGAAAAATTTAGTAATCACATCAATCATCGCGCTGCTGACAGCAGGCTGGAGCATAGCCGGGGCACAAAATTATCCGGATGAATATCTGGGTTTGCCAGGTGATAATTTAAATCTCTATGCAGTAATGAAACTCTTCCAGGAATCAGAAACCCTTGAGGAATTTGAAAAAAATCTCAATGATGAAAACACTATGGTGAATAACCTCGACCTGAATGGCGACAACCTGGTCGATTACATTATGGTGTATGATTATGTTGACGGGAACGTTCACAACATTGTTTTACGCGTTGCAATCAACCCAAACGAGACACAAGACGTTGCTGTTTTTACTGTTCAGCAGTTTAACGACGGTTCCGTTCAGGTGCAGCTGATTGGCGACGAGCTGCTTTATGGCAAAAACTACATTGTAGAGCCCTATTATGCTGAAAACGGGGCAACTCCAAACCCGGGTTATGTTGGCAACACACGGGCTGGAAAAAATGTTACAGTTGTTCATACCAACACTTATCAGGTTGCAGAGTGGCCGGTAATTCGGTATATCTACCTTCCTTCTTACACTGTCTGGCGTTCATCGTGGTACTGGGGTTACAGGCCGGTTTACTGGAACCCGTGGCGTCCGTTCTACTGGCACACCTACTACGGATATCACTCTCACTACTATCATCATTACCACGCGCATTACCGCCACTGGAAACATTACCGTTATCCGCGGTATAAAAATCATTACTATACCAATATCAGGACTTATTCGCCGAGGATAACTGTAAACATTAACAAAGGCGATTACAAAAAAACCTATTCCCGTCCGGATTTGAAAAAAAGGGGAGAAGTGCTTTATGCCCGAAAAAATTCAGGCAGAAATTCCACTTCATACAGAAATTCTGCAAATGGAAGAACCAGGGCAGCCAGCACTTCCACGGCCAGAAGAGTACGTGCAAACACTCAAAACAATACCGAAAACCGTTCGGCTGTCAGGGCTTCGGCCAGACAAAGAAACAATACGGCCGTAAACCAACGGAACAGCGCTGAAAGAAAATCTGCAACCGTCAGAAGCACCAACAGATCTGTTCGCAGTTCATCGTCAAATACTTCAAAACGGCCGGCAGTTACAAGACAGACGAGGATCAGCACGCCCAGAAAATCTGCTACGTTTTCCTCTGGAAACAATACGAAACGTTCGGCTGTGAGCCGTTCCACCAATAGTGTTTCCAGAAAGTCAGCACCTTCGGTTACACGGCAGCGTGCACCAAAAACCAAATCGGCACCAAAAGTAAGCACTTCAAGGAGTTCGGCTCGTCAGTCAGCTCCTAAAGTGAGTACTTCGCGGAATACTTCCCGCCGCTCGGCTCCGACAGTAAGCAGAAGTTCTTCGCCCTCTGTAAAAAGTAGCAGCTCAAGAAGCTCATCAAGAGGAAGTTCACGACGCAGGTAACAACAATGTGATTACTAATTAAAATAAGGATATACAATTCTTACAGCCTTCTCTGGTCATTCGGAGGAGGTTTTTTTTTGAAATGAAACTTTATTTTTCGAAATATCGTTCAGCAAAACGTATAAACCACGGCCAGTTGGGTTTATTGGTGTGGCCGCCTTCGTGCTGCCGGAAAGCCACTTCGCCATCCACCAGTGTTTCCTGCGGCGGGAACAACATGGTGCGCATACTTTTTTTTCCCAGCAACTCATAAACCGGTCCGGCCATGGCACCACCGAGAAACATGCCTTTGGCATCCACCCACTGACCTTCAACTGTCGCCGAACCCGAGCTGATAAAAACCGGTCGTGGTGCACATAAAGCTATCAATTGATGCGCATCCACCGGTAAATCTTCCTGGGTGAGCGGACCGGCATATTTTATAAAATTACCTGCAAACCAATGATATTCAGCTGAACTGGCCAGATTTTCCACCTGCTCGCCAAAAACCCGGTGCAGTATTTTTGCCCCGCCGGCTCCCGATGAACCAATAAAACCAATGGCAATGCGCGGTTCGTATGCCATTGCAACCAGCGCAGCTTTTCCGTAGCGTGAAAGTCCTTCAATTCCGATTCGGGTTTCATCCACCTCGTTATCGGTTTCAAAATAATCGACAGCGCGACTGGCACCCCAGGACCAGGCGCGGAGTGCTCCCCAGTCGTCGGGTTTGCGGGGTTCCCCTTCATTCACCAACCCGATAACTCCCTGGCGCAATCCGGCTCCGTTGTCGGCCTGAACACTTACAGGAACAATAATGGCATAGCCCCAGCCTTTTTGAAGCAATTGCTGTTTCCAGGTGAGTTCATCCTCGTTTTGGTTTCTTCCAAATCCGGCAGGCCAGTTAAAACCGAACTCCATTATCAGGGGAACCGGGTGCTGGATTTTTGTCGGCGTTCCAACGATTAAATCAATTTCAACTTCAATTTCAGGATAGGAAGAATTATCGACAATCCCTTTCAAATGCTTTATGGTCAACGGAAAGTCACCGTCCATGGTATCTTTTATGCTGATTATTTCCCAGGTTACTCCGGGAATATTTTGCGGTAGTCTGCCGTAAATTTCGCGGTCGAACAGCTCGAAAATTTCGGTGCGGCGGTTTTCCCATTGCTGCGGAGTTGTTACTTTTTCACCACTATTAAAAACCAGCGGATTGGGCAAAAAGTAGGGCTGCACTTTGGTTTCATCAAAAATTGCGGAATTGGGTGCTTCCGGATTTCCCGACGGCCCCTGACGCAATTGGGAAATGCCCAGTTTTTGCATCATCAGTTGGTGATCGGCATTACTCAATCGGTTAATACTGTCGCGGTATTGCTGCGAAAATTGAGCAGATAAAAGGGTAGAAAACAAAACTCCCAGAAGTAAGAAAAATCCTGATTTATTCATCATTCAGTTCGTTTAAGTACCTGATACATCTGCGCAAGTTAATTTATTTCAGTCAGATTGTCCAAATACACATAAATTTAGGTTTCATCTTTTAATGTGATAAATGTTTTGATAGGAGTATTTCTGTGAGCTTTCCACATGTTTTTAAATAGGTTGAAAAAATTTCTTTTTAACAGTAATTTTTACGTTTTTTAAAGTTTGGTAAGGCAGTTGATTTAGCGTATTTTTAATGAATAAGTATTAAATTTCAAGTTATGAAGAATTTCCTGTTTTCTATATTGGTTTTCATAACATGTATTGGCAATTCAACCATTTCAAATGGCCAAAACTACTCCAATATTTTTTACCCGGCAGATGTGGTTTTGCTGGATGGCCCTTTCAAACATGCCCGTGATCTGAATATTCAGCATCTTTTAAAATACAATGTTGACCGCTTACTGGCACCTTACCGCAAGGAAGCAGGCCTGAAACCCAAAGCTGAAAGCTACGAAAACTGGATAGGACTGGATGGTCATATTGGCGGGCACTACCTGTCGGCCATGGCGATGAATTACGCAGCAACCGGCAATCCCGAGTGCAAAAAGCGAATGGATTACATGCTGACCGAATTAAAAGCTTGCCAGGATGCCAATGCCAAAAACAATCCGGAATGGGGTGTTGGGTATGTGGGCGGAGTTCCCGACAGCGAAAATATTTGGCCCGGTTTTCAAAAAGGCAATCTGGGCGCATTCCGCAGGTCGTGGGTGCCGTGGTACAACCTGCATAAAATGTATGCCGGCTTGCGCGATGCCTGGTGGTACGGAAAAAGCGAAGAGGCCAAAAAGATGTTCCTGAAATTTTGCGACTGGGGAATTGAAATTACTTCAGGTTTTTCCAATGACGAAATGGAGGTTATGCTGGGAACAGAGCACGGAGGCATGAATGAAGTTTTTGCCGATGCTTATGCCATTTCGGACGATGAAAAATATTTAACTGCTGCCAAACGGTTTTCGCATAAATTTTTGCTGGAACCAATGGCTGCAGGCCACGATAATCTCGATAATTTGCATGCCAACACCCAGGTTCCAAAAGCTGTGGGATTTCAGCGAATTGCTGAATTGAGCAGCGACGAAACGTATGCAAAAGCAGGCCGATTCTTCTGGGAAACAGTAACAAAAAACCGGAGCCTGGCATTTGGCGGCAACAGCCGGCGCGAACATTTTCCTGCGGCATCGGCTTGCACCGATTATGTGGTGGATGTAGAAGGGCCGGAATCGTGCAACACCTACAACATGCTCAAATTAAGCGAAGGATTGTTCCGGACAAATCCATCAGCCCAATTTGCCGACTACTATGAACAGGCGCTGTTCAATCATATTTTATCCACACAACATCCGGAACACGGCGGTTATGTTTATTTTACCCCGGCACGGCCGCGGCATTACCGGGTATATTCTGCGCCCAATGAGGGCATGTGGTGTTGCGTGGGAACGGGAATGGAAAATCACGGGAAGTACAATGAATTTATTTACACGCACCAGGATAATTCCCTGTATTTGAATCTGTTTATTGCATCGGAACTGGACTGGAAAGAAAAAGGAATTCAAATCAGGCAGGAAACCGATTTTCCGTTTGAAGAGAAAACCAGGTTACAGGTAACTGATGGTTCGGCACATTTTGACGTGAAAATTCGCTATCCGGGGTGGGTTGCAGAAGGAGAAATGAAAATAACAGTCAATGGTGATGACTTTCCGGTTAAGAAAACTCCATCTTCATACGTACCGGTTGAACGCACCTGGCAAAAAGGTGATGTGGTGGAAATCAGTTTTCCGATGCAAAGCCGGCTGGAACAA
Organism: Tangfeifania sp.; assembly: GCF_055108615.1. Classification (NCBI taxonomy): domain Bacteria; kingdom Pseudomonadati; phylum Bacteroidota; class Bacteroidia; order Marinilabiliales; family Prolixibacteraceae; genus Tangfeifania; species Tangfeifania sp. Next base: position 28,130 of record NZ_JBSQIC010000009.1, read on the forward strand.
CTGCCAAATGTTTCGAATTACTATGCTTTTATGCACGGACCCATTTTGCTTGCTGCCAAAGCCGGCACAGAAAATCTGGCCGGACTGGTGGCCGACGACAGCCGCTGGGGACACATTGCTCACGGCAAAAGATTGCCAATTGACGAAGCACCGGTAATTATTGCGGGCGATATTTCTGAAATCACAGAAAACCTGAAACCTGTAAACAACAATCCGTTGACCTTCAAACTTTCGGATTTAAAAATGGTTAATGCACAGGAAATTACTCTGGAGCCCTTCTTCCAAATCCACGACGCAAGGTACAGCATGTACTGGATGGTTTTGTCCAATTCGGGCTACCAGGCTTACCTCGATTCTGTGGCAAATGTTGAAATGAAAATGCTGGAATTGCAAAACCGCACCATCGACTATGTGGCAACCGGCGAACAGCAGCCGGAAGCCGACCACTCCATGAAAACAAAAAATTCCGGTTCCGGTAACAATTTAAACGAATTTTACCGCGATGCCCGGAACGGAGGCTTTTTCAGTTACCTGCTGAAAACCAACGGAGAAAAAAATCTGGAATTGATGGTGCGCTATTGGGGATATGAATGGGGTAGCCGAAAATTCGACATATACATCGATGACGAAAAACTGGTTACGGAAGACAATACCGGCAGGTGGTTCCAGTCAAAATTTCAAGATGTAACCTATCAAATTCCTGATTCGATGGTGGAAGGGAAAGAATCTGTCCGGATAAAGTTTCAGGCGCATGAAGGCAGCACTGCCGGAGGTGTGTATTACATCCGTTTGCTCCGCCAAAATTAGTTTCAAATTAGATAGAAAATACTTTTCAACATAAAACAGAAAAAATGTCACAGGAGATTTTTCAATAACAGTATTTTTTACTTTTTTTACTGAAAATTATTCGGTTGTGAATAATTCCTAAATCAATATAAATTAACCTGCTATGAAGAAATTAATTTCTGTAATTTTCCCCCTTTTTATAGGCATGCTTGTTAATTCACAGGAAATAACAGAACCTGCCCAACCGGGTTACGACTCAGTTCGTTCCAATATTCCTCACGGGAACATCGATACCGTTACGTATTTTTCGAATACTGTAGGCAACAACCGAAATGCTGTTATTTACACTCCACCCGGATATTCCAAAAATGAAAAATATCCTGTGTTATATCTTCTGCACGGAATTGGCGGCGACGAATTTGAGTGGTTAAATGGCGGTCAGCCGCAGGTTATTTTCGATAATCTGTATGCCGAAAACAAACTGGAACCCATGATTGTGGTAATGCCCAACGGCAGGGCCATGAAAGACGACCGGGCCACCGGAAATGTTTTTGCTCCTGAGAAACAGGAAGCATTTGCGAATTTCGAAAAAGATTTGCTGAACGATTTGGTTCCTTTTATTGAGAAAAATTATCCGGTGATTAAAAACCGCGAACACCGGGCCATTGCCGGTTTGTCGATGGGTGGTGGGCAGTCGCTCAATTTCGGGTTGGGCAACATGGATAAATTTGCCTGGGTTGGCGGATTTTCATCGGCACCCAATACCAAATCACCAGAAGAATTACTGCCCGATCCCGATGCCGCAAAAGAAAAATTGAAGCTGCTCTGGCTGTCGTGCGGCGATAAAGACGGGCTCATCGATATCAGCAACCGAACAAGCAATTACCTGAAAGAAAACGACGTTCCGCATCGTTATGAAGTTTACGACGGAAACCACGATTTCGGGGTTTGGAAAACAAGTCTCTACAAATTTTCACAACTACTATTCAAACCAAAAGATTTATAATCTAATAGAATTTTTACGAATGAATCAATTTAACTCAGTGCTATTAGTAATTTGCATTTTACTCTTCAACAACCCGTTGCATGCAGCAAAGGGAGGCAAACTGAAACTGTGGTACGATAAACCGGCCAGCAACTGGAACGAAGCCCTTCCGGTTGGCAACGGCCGTTTGGGCGCCATGGTTTACGGCGATCCGGCAAACGAAAAAATTCAGCTAAATGAAGAGACATTCTGGTCGGGCGGCCCTTCGCGCAACGATAATCCGGATGCGCTGAAAGCGTTGCCGGAAGTACGCCAGCTCATTTTCGACGGCAAATACCACGAAGCTGAAAAAATGGTTAATGAAAACATGGTCACCGGCTTGCACGGCTCCATGTACCAGGTGGTTGGAAACCTCAACCTCTCTTTTCCCGGCCATGAAAACTATACCGCCTATTATCGCGAGCTGGATATTAAGAAGGCCGTTTTTACCACTACTTACCAGGCAGATGAAGTAACATACAGACGGGAAGTTTTTGCATCGCAACCCGACCAGGTGATTGTTGTTCGGTTAACTGCCGACCAACCGGGTAAAATAACTTTCAGGGCAGGAATGGATGGCGCTTTGCAAAAATCAATAAAAACTCTCGACAACCACACCATTGAAATGACAGGCCTTTCGGGAACGCACGAGGGAGTGCAAGGAAAAGTTAAATTCAATGCCCGAAGCAAAATAATTAACACAGGCGGTTCGGTTTCCACAGAATCAAATGAAGTAAAAGTCGAGAATGCCAATGAGGTGGTAATTCTTATTTCAATAGCTACCAACTTTGTCGACTACAAAACACTAACTGCCAATGAGGCGGAGAAATGTGCCGGCTTTCTGAAAAAAGCCGAAAACAAATCTTACGATGATTTAAAAGCCAGCCACATTGAAGCCTATCAAAAATATTTCAACCGGGTAAGTCTCGATTTAGGTACTTCTCCAGAAGCCAAATTGCCTACCGACATACGAATCCGGGATTTCTCCCAAAACCATGATCCGGAACTCGTTTCATTGTATTTTCAGTTTGGACGCTACCTGCTCATTTCGAGTTCGCAGCCCGGTGGCCAGCCGGCCAATTTACAGGGCATCTGGAACGAGAGCACTCATCCGGCATGGGACAGCAAATACACCATCAACATCAATACCGAAATGAATTACTGGCCGGCCGAAAAATGCAACCTGCCGGAAATGCACGAGCCGCTGATTCAAATGGTGAAAGAACTTTCTGAATCGGGCCGGCAAACCGCACAAACCATGTATGGTGCACGTGGTTGGGTAACCCATCACAATACAGATATTTGGCGCATTTCGGGAGTAGTAGATGGTGCTTTCTGGGGCATGTGGCCCATGGGAGGTGCCTGGTTGTCGCAGCATTTATGGGAAAAATACCTGTACAGCGGCGACATGGAATACCTCGAATCTGTTTATCCGGTGCTGAAATCGGCATGCCGGTTTTACCAGGATTTTCTCATTGAAGATCCAACCAACAACTGGCTGGTGGTAAGCCCTTCTGTTTCTCCGGAAAACGCCCCAGCCGGCCGCCCGTCGATTTGCGCCGGGGCAACAATGGACAACCAGATTCTTTTCGATTTATTTACCAATACCATAAAAGCAGCCGAGTTACTTGGAAAAGATAAAGCTTTAACGAAAGAGTTCCGGAAAATAAAAGACCGTCTGCCGCCCATGCAAATAGGGCAATACGGACAATTACAAGAGTGGATGCAGGATTTGGACCGCCCCGACGACAAACACCGCCATGTTTCACATTTGTACGGACTGCACCCCAGCAACCAAATATCACCCTACACTTCGCCTGAACTGTTCGATGCCGCCCGTACTACACTCATCCACCGCGGCGATGTATCAACGGGCTGGTCGATGGGTTGGAAAGTAAATTTCTGGGCACGGCTGCTCGATGGCAACCACGCCATGAAACTGATAAAAGACCAACTCACTTTGGTTGGCGAGGAAAGTAACCGCGGTGGTGGCGGGACCTATCCCAATTTTTTGGATGCCCATCCCCCGTTTCAAATCGACGGTAATTTTGGCTGCACCGCGGGAATTGCCGAAATGCTGATGCAAAGCCACGACGGGGCCATTCATTTTCTGCCTGCCCTGCCCGATGACTGGGAGAACGGTAAAATTTCAGGTTTGAGGACCCCGGGTGGTTTCGAAGTCAGTTTTTATTGGGAAAACAGTGAAGTTCAGCAAATTGAAGTTAAATCGAACCTCGGTGGAAATTGCAGGATTCGTGTTCCAAATGAAATGGCGATATCCGGCAGCAATTCACTGATACCGGCAACCGGGGAAAACCGAAACCCGTTTTTTGATACTCCTGAAATCAAAAAACCACTGATTTCAGAAGCAGCTAAGCTGAATCCGGTAAACCTGGCTCCAACAAACCTGTACGACATTCAAACCGAAAAAGGGAAAACATACACCTTGATAAACAAAAAAGGAAAATAAATTTAAACTATACAACCATGAAAAGGAATAGGATTAGTTCAACATTCGTAAAAACAAACCCAATCCACTTACTGGTGGCTGTTTTTACATTCTTGTCATTTTCAGCATTTAGCGGAAACGGAATTTTTTCGGGCGGAAATCAACCCCAAAACACACCCGTGTTCACCCAATTTGTTTACAAGGGGAACGACCAGGTTTATAAAAACCATCCACTGGAAGAAGATGAATTTTACAATCCCATTCTGCAAGGATGTTATCCCGACCCTTCCATCGTCCGCAAAGGCGACGACTATTTCATGGTGCATTCATCATTTGCCATGTTCCCGGGCGTGCCAATTTTTCATTCGAAAGATTTGGTGAACTGGACACAAATCGGGCATGTGCTGGAACGGAAATCGCAGCTCAAAGTACACGACACGGGAATCGCTGCCGGCGTGTATGCACCCGCCATTAAATACAACCCGAACAACGATACGTTTTACATGATTACCACGCAATTTGCTGGTAATTTTGGAAACATCGTGGTGAAAACAAAAGACCCCCTTGAGGGCTGGAGCGACCCGTATAAACTCAATTTCAACGGGATTGACCCTTCGCTTTTTTTCGACGACGATGGCAAAGCTTACGTGGTGCACAACGATGCCCCGGATCAAGGAAAAGAGCTGTATAACGGCCACCGGGTGATAAAAATATGGGATTACGATGTGGAAAACGACCAGGTAATTGCCGGCACCGATAAAATTATTGTGGACGGCGGGGTGGACATTTCGGAAAAACCAATTTGGATTGAAGCGCCACACATTTACAAGAAAAACGGCCGCTACTATTTAATGTGCGCCGAAGGAGGCACCGGCGGCTGGCACAGCGAAGTGATTTTTGTGAGCGACAATCCGCGCGGCCCCTACAAACCGGCTGCCAACAATCCCATTCTTTCGCAACGGTATTTGAATCCCAATCGTGCCAACAAAGTGGATTGGGCAGGCCATGCCGATTTGGTGAAAGGCCCCAATGGAGAGCAGTATTACGGTGTTTTTCTTGGAGTTCGGCCCAACGAAAAAGAAAGGGTGAATACCGGTCGCGAAACATTTATCCTTCCGGTTGACTGGAGCGGCGAATTTCCGGTTTTTGAAAACGGTTTAATTCCGATGGAACCCAAACTGAAAATGCCCGAAGGTGTTGAAAACAAAACCGGTCAGGACCGATTTTTCCCCAACGGGAATTTCACTTTTACCGAAGATTTTTCGTCGGAAAAGCTGGATTATCGCTGGATTGGAATGCGGGGGCCGCGTGAAAATTTTATTTCGGTTACTTCAAACGGACTGGAAATAACTCCGTTCGATACAAACATAAAAGCTGTTGCGCCAATTTCTTCCCTTTTTCAAAGGCAAATGCATAAAAATTTCTCAGCAACCGCCACAGTGAACTACAAACCGGAATCTGAAAATGATTTGGCCGGTTTGGTATGTTACCAAAGCGAACGGTTCAACTATGTTTTCGGGATTACAAAAAAGAATGATTCGTATTTCCTTCTTCTTGAAAAAACTGAAAGAGGAGAATCCGAAATAATTGCAAGTACCCACATTGACGTTAACCAACCAGTTCAGTTGCAGGTAAAAGCCGACGGCGATGATTACCTGTTTAATTATGCCATTGGTGAAGACGATTTTCAAAACCTGGGAGGTACCGTCTCGGGCGATATCCTTTCCACCAACGTGGCAGGAGGATTTACCGGAACTTTAATCGGATTGTATGCAACTTCAGCTAACGACGCTCAACCTGAATAGTTATGAAAACACCTGTTTTAATTCTGATTAGCCTATTAACACTCGTTTACGAAAATTCAGTTCTTGCACAAAACCGTGCGAAAAATCCAATCATTCACGCCGATGTACCCGACATGTCGATGATTCGTGTGGGCGATACGTATTACATGAGCAGCACGACTATGCACATGAGCCCGGGTGTACCGATTATGAAATCGAACGACCTGGCTAACTGGGAAATTATCAACTACTGTTACGACACACTTGAGGATGTGGAAGCGCTGAACCTCGAAAACGACAAAAATGCTTATGGAAGTGGTTCCTGGGCGAGCTGCATCAGGTACCACAACGACACCTATTACGTAAGTACGTTTGCCGGCACCACCAACAAAACGTACATCTATTCAACCAAAGACATCGAAAACGGGCCGTGGAAAAAGATTTCGTTCAGTCCGAGCTATCACGACCACACCATTTTTTTCGATGATGACGGGAAAATTTACATGATTTGGGGCGTTGGCCAGTTGATGATGATTGAGTTGAAAGAAGACCTTTCGGGCGTGAAAGAAGGAACCGGGCGGGTTCTGATTGAAAACGCCAGCGAGCCGGCAGGCGACAATATCATGCTGCCTGCCGAAGGATCGCAGCTTTTTAAGGTGAACGGCAAATACTACCTGTTCAACATCACCTGGCCACGAGGTGGTATGCGCACCGTAATCATTCATCGCGCCGATAAAATTACCGGCCCGTGGGAAAGTCGGCTGGCTTTGCAGGACCGGGGCATCGCGCAGGGTGGATTAATTGATACGCCTGATGGTGCCTGGTATGCTTACCTTTTCCGCGATTACGGTTCGGTTGGACGCATTCCGTACCTTTCTCCGGTAACGTGGGAAGATGGCTGGCCGGTATTGGGATCCGACGGGAAAGTGCCTGACGAGCTGGACCTTCCGGCAAGTAAAGGATTAATTCCGGGAATTGTGGCATCCGACGATTTTAAACGGAAAAGGGGAGAACCCGATTTGCCGCTGGTGTGGCAGTGGAATCATAATCCCGATAATAATTTTTGGTCGGTTACCCGCCGAAAAGGATTTTTGCGCCTCACAACCGGACGTGTGGACAACAACTTTCTTCAGGCTAAAAATACGCTTACCCAAAGAACCACCGGACCTGAATGTTCCGGTTCAACAGCAATCGATGTATCGAACATGAAAGAAGGTGATTTTGCCGGGCTGGTTTTGTTGCAAAAGAAATATGGACAGGTAGGGGTGAAGTACGAAAACGGCGAAAAAAAAATTGTGATGGTCAGCGCGCAAACCGAGGAGCCTGTTGAAGTTGAAAGTCTGTCGCTTGAACAGAAAAAAGTTTACCTGAAGGCGGAATGTGATTTCAGAAACCGAAAAGATGTGGCTGATTTCTTTTACAGTCTCAACGGAAAAAAATGGACAAAAATCGGCTCGCAACTGAACATGGAATACACGCTTCCGCACTTTATGGGATACCGTTTCGGGCTGTTCAATTTTGCAACCCAAACAGCCGGCGGGTATGTTGATTTCGACTGGTTCCGGGTAAACGACAGCATATCAGGGATGAACTGAACTCCCTCATTGGTAAATGCACACCAAAAACCCAGCTGACAGTTCCTGCCAGGTGTTTTATTTCAGGAAAAGGCTCAGGCAAGAAACCCGGCACCTTTTTTAAATACCTTATTGAATGCGGATTCCAGCTCATTGTGATCAATCCTTCCATTTTCCGGGAAGGGTGATTCATGCGAGTATTCAAACGGAAAATCCATCACTTCAAAACATTCGCCTGCCCTTTGTTTTCCCATGCAGGCCTCTACTCCACCAAAAGGCATCACTTTATCTTTTAAAAGAGAAATACCCGCAATCCTGTGTTTTTGACTTTCAAAGAATGTTTCCCTCTTATTTCGGTTTATATCAGGCTTTATCATTGAATTAAAAGACTGAAACAAGATATCATTCGTATTCCTTCTCGATAGCTGCCGGTTATGGACCGTTCCGAGCCAATTTTCACAATAAAATTTCAACAACAGGTTATAGGCCTGTTTATCCATGATATATTTCGATTCTCCATACATATTACCGAAAATTGCCCCACCACAAAAAATGAAAAGGCGCGATGCAGAAAACAATTTCCCCGGATTGGCCATCAAAAGTATTTCGGCCAAAAATGAACCAATCGAATAGCCAAAAAAATCCATAGTTGTTCCTTTACTAAAAAGCGGGTGCCTCCCATTTGAGATTTGTGAGGCCAACCGAAAAATATCTTCAATTGTCTGTACTCCTGAATTATAGAAACGAAGCGGCTCTTCCGTCAATCGCTCACTCATTGCCGCGTTGGCAAAACTTAATGAGCTGAAATCCCCTTCCGTCCTTTTTCGTTTTTCAATTAACCGGGTCATCTTTCTCGGATCGCTCCATTCAGAAGGCCTTCGGTTAATATGAAATGCAATAGGAAAAAGAATTACCGGTTTGCGTGTCGAGGCAGCCAGGTATTCAGCCCAGGAAACGTATTTCTCCCAGCTCTGTTCATTTAGTCCGTGAAGCAACATAATACACGAGTTGTTAATGCTGTTAACCGGAACAATTACAGAATAATGAAAATACCGGTTTTCTGATATAGTAGAATCATAAGACAGGAATTCATTTTCCCGGGCTACATCAGTGGTTGAAAATTCAGAGTGAAACGAAAAATTCAATGTTTTCAATGCGGGCTTCCTTGTGAAATTTTTCATCAGCACCCGCTTTGAAAATTTATTTTGAACCACTGGATATTGTTTTGTTTGCATAACTTTTCTTTTTGAGCGAACAAAAACAGATTGTTCCGCTACAAATAAAAGCCGGCAAAATTCCCTGTGCAAAATAATGGGTCTTACGCCCCTGAAAGGGGAGAAAATCGATTTTACAGGGACAAAATGAATTTATTTGGGGTGAAATCCGATGAAAGAATAATAAAAATGATTGCACAAAGGACGCGAATGGGCTACCTTTACAATGCCATAAAACACTTTTTGCATTTTGCAGGATAACAACAATTTTTCAATAAAAAATGAATCAAAAAATTCCGGAATACTTGTATGAAAAAGGGAATATCACAAGGTTGATAATCTACACCGCTTTGTTTGCCCTGATTTTTATAAATATTTATCAGCCCTTTGATTCGCGCAACTGGTTTCCGGTATCAGAAGAAATGTTTCTGGTTTTTTCGAGCCTGGTAATTCTTACCGGCGTTTTGGTTGTACTAATAAGCAGGGTTATCATGTACCACTATGCCCGTCGCAACGGGCTCTTTTTTTGGCAATATGCATTATGGATCCTGACCGAAATTTTTGCCATGTCCATGTTTTATACGCTTTTCCAAAACATTGTACTGGATGACCAACGGCTTTTCAGCGATATGTTGCGGCAATCGATAATAAACACATCACTTGTGTTGCTGCTTCCCTATTCCATATTATGGCTGTACTTTGCCCTGAAAGACCGGAATAAAAAGCTGGCCACACTGAGCAACAAAGAGATGGAAGAAGGGCATTCCGGAAAACAAATGTTTAATTTCAGGGATGAAAAGAAAGAACTCAGGTTTTCGGTTGTTGGTAACGAAGTACTTTGGATTGAAGCAGCTGACAATTATGCAAAAATATATTACCAAAACAAAGGTAAAATTGCCACTTTCATGATCAGAAATACGTTGAAAAAAATTGAAAATGATTTTACCGCCACTTCTCTTGTGCGCTGCAACCGTTCGGTCATTGTAAATTTCGATCGGATTAAAATTCTCCGCAAAGAACAGGAAGGTATTTTTCTGAGTCTCGACTATGAATCTGCACCCGATATCCTTGTTTCCAAAACCTATGCCGACAAAGTTTTGATGCGATTTTCAGAACAGTACTCCGGTTAGTTGGCAGGACCACCATTCCAGCCAATTTTCTGCACTGCCACGAACAAGCAAAAGGTTATTTTTTCATTGCCTCCAAAACGCGTTGAGATGTTAAAGGCATTCGGAAAACACGGGCACCACAGGCATCGAAAACGGCATTGGCAATGGCACCGCCCACCGAAATAATGGCGGGTTCGCCACCTCCCTGTGGTGGTTCGTCCATTGCATCCACGTAAACCGATTCTATTTTTTCAGGAATCATTGAAAATACGGGCAGTTGGTAATCGTTAAAGTTATCGGCTTTCACTTCGCCCCAGTCAAATTCAATGTCTTCGGTAAGTGAATAGCCCAACCCCATGTTCACGCATCCTTCAGCCTGAATATCGGCTCCGGCTGGATTGACAACCTGCCCCATATCCTGGCCAACCACGGCACGGATTACTTTCACCTCGCCCGTTGATTTATCTACATTCACCTCCACCATAATGGTTACAAAAGTCCCGGCATCGAAACCAACGGCAATGCCTTTGCCATGACCTTCAGGAAGAGGTGCCGGCCAGTTAAACTTATCGGCAGCCACTTTTAACGAACGTAACGCCCGCTTGTCGCTAATGTTTTTCAACCGAAACTCCAGCGGATCCATCCCAATTTTATGCGTCATGATATCGATATGCGATTCGCGGGCAAATGTGTTGGTTGGATTGCCCGGTGCACGCCATGCACCTGTACCAAACGGATGGACATTCTCACCTGTGTAAGTTGTGGTTATATGATTCGGAACACCATAAAACGGGTCTGTTCCTCGCGAGCCGGAGCAATAAGCGTTAAAATCGAAATAAGTCATCATGCCGTCGTTTTTCATTCCCGATTTGATTTTCACCACTGCCGCTGCACGAAACATGTCGTACATGAACTCTTCTTCACGTGTCCACATCAGCTGAATAGGCGTACCTGTCATTTTCGCGGCAATCCGGGCAGCTTCAATTGCCTGCTGGTTATAAATTTTGCCACCAAAACCACCCCCTAAAAATATTTGTTTCAAATGCACTTTTTCGAGGGGCAAATCAAGTTGTTCTGCAATTTGCTGGCGGGTACCGAAAGGCGTTTGCGAGGAAGCCCACATGGTTATTTTCTCATCTTCAAAAATGGCAGTTGCGGCATGAGTTTCGATCGATGCATGGGCTTTGTACCCGTCGTGAAATTCTTCATCAAAATGAATGTCGGCTTCTTCCTGTCCGGTTTCCAAATTGCCCCCGCTGTGTTCCACTTTCCCGTTGGTTGCCGTTTCAAGAATGTGTTTAAAAATGGTTTCATTGTCAGCTTTCGAAGGTTGCGTTTCCCAATTTGTATCAATGGCATTTACTGCTTCTCCTGCTTTTTCAGGATGGGCATGCAAAGCCACAATAAAGTCGCCATCTTTCAGAATGGTTACTCCATCCATTGCTTCAGCTTTTGAAGTATCGGAAGAAACCAGTTTTGCGCCATGTGCCGGCGGCCTCACAATCCGCGCATACAACATTCCCGGGAGCTGAATATCGGCAGCATAGAGTGCTTTCCCTGTTACTTTTTCGAGGGCATCTCTCCGCAGGTAGAATTTTCCGATATAGTCAAATTCCGAAGGTGTTTTTAATTCGGGTTCGCCATCAAGCGCACGGACAATTTTTTCCCCTTTTGTCAATTCTTTATAATGAACACTTTTGCTTTTATCGTTTTTTGCAAACACCTTCCCATCAGAAGCCTCCAGCTGATTTGCAGGAACTTCGAGTTTTTCAGCAGCCAGTTCGATTAAAACCAGCCGGGCTTCGGCAGCAGCAGCGCGGATAACCGGCCCGTGAAACCGGGTTGTCATCGACCCCCAGGTTCCTGCATCATAAGGAACCAGGTCGGTGTCGCCCATAATCATTTTTACATCTTCAAGTTTCACTTCCAGCTCGTCGGCCAGTTCCTGCGCCAGCGAGGTATTGATGCCCTGCCCCATTTCAATTTTACCGGTGAAGCAGTCCACTTTCCCGTCTTCGCGCACCCTCAGGTAAGCATTGAATTCAGGAAAATCCTCATCACCGGACGATTTCAGGCCTTGTGCAAAAGCCATTTTGCTGAGTGAAAAAACGATGATGATCCCGCCGCCCAGTTTTTTGATAAACTCCCGCCTGTCAAATTTCACGGGGGGAGTATTTACATCTCTGAAATAGTATTTTTCAATTTTATCTGGTTTCATAGTTTTGGCTCTCCTTTCATCATTTTTGACGCTGATTCAACTGCTTCTATTATCCGGGTATGGGCTCCGCAACGGCAGAGGTTTTCTTCCATCCCATTCAAAATATCCTGGTGCGAAGGCTCGGGGTTTCGTCTCAGTAAACCCACTGCATTCATAATCATGCCCGGGGTGCAGTAACCGCACTGGAATGCATCGTGATCGACAAATGCCTGCTGGACCGGGTGAAGCTGGCCATCATTTTCGAGGCCCTCGATGGTTGTAATCTGCGCATCCTGAATATCATCGAGATAAATGCTGCAGGAGCGCACGGGGTCGTCGCCCCAAAGAACGGTGCACGAGCCGCAATAACCGAGGCCGCACCCGTACTTTGTCCCTGTTAAGTTGAACTGTGTCCGCAACGCCCAAAGGAGCGAGGCATTCCCTTCATAAGTTGCTTCCACTTTTTCTCCATTCAGTTCAAACTGAACTTTCTTTTCCATATATTTTCAGTTTTTATTGGTTTCAAAATCATAATCGACGGGAGTATCAATATCACGGAGTATTTCCGGCCTTCCGCATTCTTCTTCATGCACATCGGCACTGAATTTTTCCATCAACTGTCTTAATCCTTTTTGGGGATCAAGCTGCTTTATTTCCGTACGGTATTTCATATCAATTAAAACGGGATGTCCCCTTTTCCCTTTGTAAACAGGAATGACTATTCCTCTTCCTGATTTCTTATATGCATTAATTACCTTAAAAGTTACGTCGGTTGTAATTTGCGGCTGATCGCCTAAATATATGAGTGCTGCTTCTGAACTTTCAGGTAATGATTCAATACCGCAAATAACCGATGAAAGCATTCCGGTCAGATGATTCCGGTTTTCTACCAATTTTACGTGAAATTTACTAATTTCTTTTGAAATTTCCTCGCGGTTTGCCCCAAGTACCACCGTAATATTTTTTTGCAATGCAGGAACAGCCCGGCTAATTACTGTTTCAATGATGGTTTTCCCATTGAACGGCAGCAGTAGTTTTTGCTTTTTCATCCGTGTGGATGAACCGGCAGCCAGTACTATGCCCCAGATTTCATTCATTTTCATTGTATAACCGATATCTTTCCTGAACCAGCTGGGCTGCAATGCTGACAGCTATTTCCTGTACTGTTTTTGAATTGATATTCAGGCCAATGGGGGCATGAATTTTATCCCATTGTTCCGCGGTAGCCCAGCCTTCTTTTATAAATTGTTCTCTTACCTGTACAATTTTTTTCCGGCTTCCAATCATACCAATATACCCAGTGCCGGTACTAATAAACTGTTTCAATACCTCCGAATCATTTTTATGGCCCCGGGTTACAATTACAATAAAAGTATCTGCCCCAGGAGTTATTTTTCCAAGTGTATCAGCCAGGTTCCCGGACAGTAAATGATCCGCATCCGGTATATTTTCATAGTTGGCATATTCAGCTCTGTCGTCCCAAACTGTCACTTCAAAATCGAGCAGTTTACCGATATGTGCCAGTACTTTCCCAACGTGTCCTGCTCCGGCTATTAACAAGCGGGGTAACGGCACAATACTTTCCAGAAAAACGTAATTATCTTCGAACAGCGGTGAAGTATGACGAACGATTTCAGCGAATTTTCCCTTTTCAGATTTTTCGAACATGGCATTTATTTCCTGTTTCAGGCCAGTATCAAACCTGCTATCGATCAGTTCAGTATTGTCTTTTTCAACCCAAAACCATTCAATTTCAAAATTTCCCTGAGAATCTGTCCCGGCCATTGTAACCAGCACTCCTGGCACTCTTTTTTTTAATGATTTGGTTAACGCGCTGAAAACCGGTAAATGCTTTTCAGGAGTGGCATCAACCAGAATATTCATTCCTCCGCCGCAAATAACCGAATCTTCGGCATCAATTTCGTTATTGAGATCAAACCGGTAGTATCCCGATTTTTTTGTTTTCAGGGCCTCAGCAGCTTTTTTTTGTATAATAAATTCAACATTGCCCCCTCCAACCGTTCCTTCCAGCAAACCATCCACACCAAAAATGGCCGAACTGCCCGGCTTTTGAGGCGTTGAGCCATGCGTTTCAACTACTGTTGCCAATACACAGTTTTCATTTATTTGAAGGTGCTTTGCGAGTGCGGGATAAATATATTTTCTGTTCAGGTTTTCCATCTTGGTTTTTGTATTTTTTTACTAATTAGGAAAAACAATATTGCTTTAATTTCAAACAGGTTAAGCATTCTAAATTAATAAAAATGTTGAATTAAAGAAAATTCTTTTATTTTGCCCTATTGAAGTAATTGACATGATTCTGGAAGAAACCATAAATTTCCTGAAAGAAAATTACACTGATTACATTGGGAGTTTAAGTATAACCGATGTAAGGATTGGTATTTTCATGACGGCAATTGAGCTCTCCGATGGCTCAGTGGGTGTTTCGGGAACAATAACACCATCAATCTCAGCGGTTCATTGTAAAAAAGAGAACCGTGATTTTGGAGCATTTACACCTAACCAGATAACAGGCAAAGAAGTTACCGAACTTTTAAACACTCCCAAAAAGAACAGCTTAACCGACACCTTAAAAGTTGCTGCGCTAAATGCTGTTTCTTCAAAAATTTTGGAACATTCCAGCTACCAGATAATCAAAAATACCGACCCTATTGATTTGGTTGATTTAAGCACTCCGCAAACAATTACAGTGGTTGGGGCTTTTCAGGGTTATATCAGTAAAATCTCATCTTCGCCAAACCGGCTGTTTGTTCTGGAATTTGATGCGCATGCCCTTAATGATAACGACAAAAACTATTTTGTGCCGGCATCAGATTTCAAGAAAGTATTGCCCGTGTCGGACACAGTAATTATTACCGGGCAAACAGTGCTAAACAACACTATTGATGAGCTTTTAAAATGGGCAAACCCGGGGGCTGATATTATTGTCACAGGTCCGTCGGGCAATTTTATTCCCGATGTTTTGTTTGCAAACAATGTAAAAATAGTTGGGGCTTCGAGAACCACCCATCCTGAATTGATGTTAAAGCTGGCAGGTGAAGGTGGAACGGGTTACCACATGTTTAAGTACTGTGCCGAAAAAATCTGTATTTTAAATGAATAGTATCGGTTGCATCTATTTTTTCAGTTCATAACTTGTCAGAACAGCGTATTCGGCAGCAAAGGCAAAACTAAACATGGCTTCTATACTATTTTTCACCTTATCTGAATTCCTGCCGTTCAGTAAATCAGAAGGCAGAAATCCATCATGTAAAAAATGCTCGTAGCCATAATCGAGGTTTTGCTGAAAGCTATTGATATAATCAGCAACGTCATTATCGTTTATATTTTTGTACAACACCAGCGGACTTACCAGTGGCCCGTTGCTGCATGAATGTTTGGTTACGTAGCCCGGGCCCCAGGTTATACCGCCAATTTCATCTCCGTTTGAGTCGCGGGTGCAATCCCAGCCGTCGAGAACGTATTCAGTTAAATACTCCGCTTTTTCTAAATACTACGGCAGAATTGTCCATTAATTTGTTTGCATAACTTGATACAGTTAAAAAAACCAGCCTGTTTATTTTATCAAATTCTTAAACGCTGATCCAAAAATCAGATAACTGGTATTGCCGCCAATCGTGCCTTCGTTTTGTCCCCACAGAAATGGCCAGTCGTCGTAGTTTTCAAAATGGTCGGGTTGGCGAAATAATATGCCCGGTGCCACATTGCCCGGAATAAAGGAAAAATCGGCCCGGTTGTTCCCGTAAAAGACTTCTTTGGGACGTGCGGCACCCAACGTTGCCACCAGCGAATAGTTGTGATAAGGATGGCAGCCATACAACCAGTTGGTGGTCTTGAACGCATGGCTGATGTCTATAATATCAGGAAAATATTTATTGGCAAAACAAATGGTGGTACCAAAGTTCACAATTCTTCCGGCACCGGCCCAGTTGCCAAGGCCGATGGGTACTCCGTAGGGATTATCCTTTTCAAGCCCGTCGATGTATTCTTTGTACTTAACAATATAAGGCCGGAGCTTTTCCCTGTAGGAGGCGTCCATGTATGGAATGCCGTGCAGAGCGGTCAAAATGGCGAAACTGAGGTTCCGCTCCAGTGCAGGCCATAAAAGTTCCTGAAACTTATCAGCATATTGTTGCTCCCCGGTTGAGATGTACAACTGAAGGTTGGTGCCAACATCTGCTGCTCTGAAGCGCCTGTCGGGGCGATCCTGCGGCTGGTTGGCCAGCAGTTCCGTTGCCTCTTTCAGCAGTCTTTTCGACTGAGTCAACGCGCGTTCCGAAAGATCGTCATTGTATCCCTTCAGTGCGCGGCTGACAGCGGCAAACATGGTTGCCGCCCTGAGGTCGAGACCAGGATTGCGGCTTGTAAAGGCCCACATATCATCCTTCACCCCGCTCGAAAGACCATCATCGGCAACTTCGTACGGGCCAAGGTCCGGGTTGTACGGAAGGCCGTCGGTGATGGAGGCGGCATCGCCCAGGTGATGGTAATTGTACAACACCGAGTTGGAAAGCGTTTGTGCCATGTGGCCGATAATCTCTGCCTGAGCTACCAGGTTCATTGCTCCATGCTCGATAAACTGCAAAATATCCGGTGTCCCGTCCGGGCGGTGAAGATCCACATAACGCTGCCCCTGACTGACAAACGTCTGGTCGCGTTGGGGTTTGAAATACTCCCAGGTCTGCACAAAGTTTTGCACCACGCCAATGTTCGAGCCGGTTTCGATATCAAAATCTCCGGCATCGAAAAACCCTCCAATATTTAATCCGGGAATCAGTTCCAGCCCTTCAAAATTTGTGTCGGTTGTCGGACCCTGTCCGTGGAGGTCGAAATGATCGGTATTCGGCGGTGCCTGGCGGTACCCTTCCTTAAACGGCTCGCCGTGCCACACCCTGTATCCCTCGCGCACAAACATGTGGTTCATATGAATGGGAATCCAGATATCGCTGGTGGCATCGGTAATCTTGTCGTAAACGTCATCGTTAATGATAAAATTATTGGTTTTCTCGTCGCCATATTGAATGTAATAGATACCGGGGGTGGTCACCGATGAAAAATCGAATTTCACATAGTGATATTTGTAATAGTCGCCCCATGAACGGATTGGGCCATTGAACACTTCGGCAGCCCGGCCGTGTTCATCGATTTTATAAAGCGATGCGGTGGCAAGCGGTGTGTCCTTTTTGTCGAGTTCAATTACCGAAACTTTGGGTTGCGACGGGAGGTAGCCCACCTGCGAGAACCCGATGTTGGGCTCCCGTATCCAGCCGTCGATGGCATGGGGTTCAACAGTCCAGCTCAGCACCTTGCCGGTTTTTCCTGCCGGAAGCAGACTGCGCACAACAAACCAGCCGTTTTGTGCCAGTACACGACCGTCGAAAAGCATGAGTTCGGCATCTTCGGAGGTGATTTTTACCCGCCGTTCTGGGTCTTCGGGTGCAAGTATAAAATTATGTCCGGTTTCCAGCGGCAGCGGATCGACAAAACGGTCGGTTCCCCTGTCGTCGGCAGTAACATATCCTTTAAATTGTTTTATTTTTTCACTGTTGGGCCGGGTAACGGAATTTCCTACCACATAGCGCGGGAACCGGTTGAGGCGTCCGTCGGTCAGGTAGGTTTTCCCCCAGTATTTCGAGGGCAGGAACTCCAGGTTAAATCCGGCAGCCCCCTCCAATTCCTCGGGAACGGGTTCATCCAAATAAACGGCCATCTCAACGCCTTTATCTTTGGCCGTAACCACCACCCGCGAATCAAAACCGTAATCTTCATAATTCAAAACAGACTCGATGGAATTGGACTCGCGATTTACCGTGCGTGTAGGAATGGCCGGAACCAGGTCCCACTGCTCCGGCGTGTTGGACAGCCGCACCGCACCGCCCTGCGCGGTTCTGACGCCATGGTGTATCAGTTCGATACCGGCGGTTTTCTCGTCGTTGAACCCTCCGGTAAACAGGTTACTGTACACCAGAACGTTGACACCCTGCGTTTCGAAATATTCCAGATCGTTGAGTTTCAGCTCCTGGGCCGGAGTCTTTTGGAATGCCACCATCAGCAGCACAAAAAGTATTAGAAATGTAAATTTTTTCATGATGGTCAAAAAAAATTAAAAATCAGATATTGGTTTAACTAAACATTTACTTGTAATTATTAACGCTGTTTAAACACTTAAACACAGGTACTAAAATAAGAAAATATGTGCTATAATAAAACAATTAAGATTGTAGCAAAATGAGGTAATTATCAATAAAATATGCACCAAACTGAGGATAAATTTTGAAAAAGAAAAGTTATCAATTTCAACTTCGAAGGAAACTTCTTTTACTGTAGATGATAACAGGGAAGTTTTTATAGATACTACAAAACAAAAACACGCCTGAGATTATTGATTTCAAGCATTTTTGTAAATTTCACTTTGCATTTCAGCACCCCAGAAAGTTGGATGTTGCAACTTTATTTGTTATAACTGCATCCGCGTAATACCCACTTGTCCAGAAATTACCACCCAATAACCTTGCTTCAATTTCTGCAATTCCCCATTTCTTGGGATTGCCTCTTATCTATAATCAGTCTAAATTTGTCGCCGAATACATTAGAAATCAAACAAAAAAGGCAGATGATGGGAGTTGTTGGTAAGAAGGTGATTGAAAAATGGATAGCCATGTTGCTATCCTTGTTATGCTTTCTTCCGGCTGTATCGCAAAATGCACAAACAAAAATTGAAGGCACCATTGTGGATGTGAACAAAATCAGCCGCTGCCTTTTGTTTCCGTCCTTATTGAAGACACTCAGAAAGGTGCTGCTGCCGATGAAAACGGCTATTTTTTTATCGAAAATATTTTCTTGTAGATATCTTTAAGGGCAAAAAAGTTGCGCCCCAAAGGATTTTTTTTTACATCTCTGACAAGGTCAACACTAAAGGGTAATAATTTGCAACTAAATAATAGCATGATTATATCCTTTGACATCCGCTCATTTTCAGAACTGCAGGATGTACTAAACAGATACGTTGAAAGGTCAGGATAATTCATCCAATTTTACGTAGGAAAGTTAGGGCATTTGTTGGTTTGCTTTCCACAAAGTGAGGGTAAATTCCAAGGTTGCCGCAAAACAAAAAATGCCTGAAATTCATTGATTTCAAGCATTTTCGATAATTTTAGTTGTCTAACCGGCTCCCCAGGTAGGACTTGAACCTACGACCTACGGATTAACAGTCCGCCGCTCTAACCAACTGAGCTACTAGGGAATATGTTTTCGCTTTCAGAACGCTTGCTTTTAAAAGCGATGCAAAAATAACAGCTTTTCGGGAAAGAAAAAATTTTTTGGAAAAAATTAATTGTTCTACCAACATTTTAACGGAACCCAGCTTCACGCCGGAACTGGAGTCACATTTATTGTTTCCCTCACGTTCCGGCTTAAAAACTAAAGGTCTTTCTCGCCTGTTGGCGCAGGTTTGTTTTTAGTTTCAGAAACAAAAGCTGCAATAACAAGTGCCAAAGCCAGAAAGATACCGATGTAAACCCCGGTTGGAATAGGTGCCGGTTCTCCCTGTGCATACGAATGTAAACCCGACAGGTAGTAATTCACCCCAAAATAGGTCATCAGCACCGAACCGAACCCAAGCAGCGAGGCAGCACTAATCGCATAATTCCCTTTTAATCCCGGAATTTTATACATGTGTACGATAAACGCATACACCAAAATAGTTACCATGGCCCAGGTTTCTTTAGGGTCCCAGCCCCAGTATCTTCCCCACGACTCGTTCGCCCACACGCCGCCAAGAAAGGAACCAATGGTAAGTGTGAACAACCCGAGAATCAGAGAAATATTTATGATGTAAACCAATTCTTTAATGGTAAAACTAATCCGGTTTAAATTTCCGGGAGTGCGGAAAACCATGAGAATTAAGTTGAGCAGCCCCAGCAAAGCGGCAATTCCCAGAAACCCGTAACTGGCCATAATTACTGCCACATGCACAATTAACCAGTACGATTTCAACACCGGAACCAGGTTTGTAATTTCCGGGCTCATCCAGCTAAAGCTGGCCACAAGCAAGGTTAAACCGGCAAGCAGTGTAGTCAGCGATAATGTGATTTCAGACCGTCTTACAAAAATCAGCCCGGCGAGCAAAGTCGCCCAGCTCACAAAAACCATCGACTCGTACCCGTTACTCCAGGGCGCATGCCCCGAAATATACCACCTGACAGCCAGCCCGGCGGTGAGCACCAGAAACAAAAGAACGATGAGCAGAAAACCGGCCTGCCTTAATTTGCTTAATTTTACTTTTGGATTGAAAATGGTAATCAGCTGTATAAAAAGCAGCACCAATCCTAACGTCATGAATATTTTTGAGAGTTTTCCGAAAATATCCAGTTTATGGTACAGTACTTCAAGTTTTATTTTGGTTTTTGAAGGGATAATTTCAGCACCTTGCTGTTGCTGGTAGCTTTTTAATTGGGCCAAAAGCTGGTTGGCAGCCACCCAGTTGCGATTACCAACCGCATTTAAGTAATTGCTGACAATCTGTTCGGCAAAAACTTCATGGTCCCCGCCCAGGGTTTCAGCTTCGTTAACCGATACCCACTTTTTGTTTTCGTCGCCGGGGACGGGAAAAACAGTAAAAAAATACCCGGTAAATACACTGTTCAGAATATTAACACGCTCATCAACATTAATCACCTCTTTTTCGAGCTTGTTGCGTTTGGCCGAACTTTTTTCGTAGGCTGCATTTACCAGTGAACTTAACCTGTAGCCACCGCGCTCACGCGTAGTAACAATATCGTTAAAAGCTGCATATTTTCCGTTGATGCCAAGAAAATTCCGGAGTTCGGGATTGGCCACTTTTATGAACGGCACGTTTCTCCATTTTTCGGGATTGGCCTGCATGTCGAGAAAAACAGCAGAGGCCGACAATCCTTCCCACTTTTGCTTTTTGGCTACTTTACGCATAATTTCAGAAGCCAGGGTTGCAGCAGGCTCAACACGTCCTTTCCGGCTTTGCAGCAAAAGTTCCTCAAATTCTCTCACATGCTGCTTGTCGGGTGGTTGCAGGTTGGGTGTTTGGGCGCTTACTGCTGAAAACGAAAATGCAAAAATTAAAACCGCAAAAAGTTTCTTGCGCTTTTCACTCATTTTGCCTGAACCTTTCACCAAACTCCGGAAACGGCTGCTTTTGTTGAAAAGTGTTAATATCATTCCCAGTGTCATAATTAAATATCCGAAGTAGGTCACGGAGGTTCCAAGCACATCATAATTTACCGATAAAATTGTGCCCCGCTCATCCTGATCATACGACGACTGAAAAAAGCGATATCCTTCGTATTTCAAAATATTGTTCATGAAAATACGATACGGAATTTCCACGTCACCGTCCCGGAGCACCACTTCGCTGGCATAAGACGAAGGGCTGTTTGAGCCGGGATATCTTTCCAGCTGAAAGTCTTCAAGATATAATGAAAAAGGCAGTTCAATATTTTTTGAGCCGTAAGAAGCCGAAACGGCAATGTCATTTATTTTGGCATTCACGGGGCTACTGACTACCCCTTTTTGCCCGAAAACAATCAGCTCTTTGGACTGGTCGCCAACCGTTACCAGCATCCGCAACGCATCGTTTGCTGCCCCGCCACGCTGCGATGGATCGTACTCCAGCCGGGTAAGGGCTTTCATGAAAAACTGTTTTACAGCAAAATTGAGTTCTCCCATTGAATACACCTTTTGGGTTTCTACCTGCGCGGTTTCCCCGGGTGGTATTACATGTGGTTCGGTTCCCTGCATTCCTGTAACACGGAGCGAATCGTTTGCCGAAATAAACAACGTTCCGTTATCAATAAATAAACTGACATCATTATTTTCAGCAGATTCGAAACCCAGCGAATAGCCGTCCACCTGTTTTGAATTACCCTGTTTCAGGTTGAAATCGTTGCGTTGCATTCCGGGGTTTACTGTTAAAACCGAAACTATTGGTTCGCCGGAAGGATTGGGCACAACTGTTTCGACGGCCGAAGGGACATATTGTAAATTTTCAAAATGAATTTCCCGGTTATCTAAATGTAATGTTTCTGAAAACCGGTTTGAAGCATAGGGCGAAAACAACACTTCAGTTTCATCATTTACGGTTTGGTTTTCATTTGAAGCGGTTACGTTTATAAATGAAGCGGTTGATACTATTTTGTCGGACGAATCGCCTTCGCGGATGTGCATTGTTCCTTCGTAACCAATATAGCGCGTGAATGCAGCCCCCAAAATAATAAACAGGAAAGCAAAGTGAAACAGAAAATTGGTCCATTTCTTTTTACTTGCCAGGCCATTTATAATTATACTTCCAATGAGGTTTACACTAATTACGAGCAATAAAATTTCGAACCAGCGGGCATTGTAAATCAAAATTTTGGCCGTGGTAGTGCCATAATCGTTTTCAATAAAAGTGGCGTAAGCAATTGAAATGGCAAACACCACAAACAAAATCCCGGTAAAAAACATGGAAAACAGAAACGAAACAAACTTCTTCATAGATAAGCTTTCATAAAAATTACAACAATAACATGCAGGCGAAAATAAATGTTTTGCAGAAATATTTGCATAATAACCCACACGAAAATCAGAAACTACTTTGGTTTTGTTCCGGCACAGCAGTTAAAATGTTTATGGTTGTTTGAATTGGGTTGCCAAAAGTATTTTTAAGCAGAAAAAAACAGCTCGCTGAAACAATCGGTCAACTTTCTTTTGGAATGGTTAACTGTGCCACCCTGTAACCATGCTTTTGTAATTGCTAACAGGAGATTTTCCAATTGATGCCACATACAAATGCACGAAAAGAAAAATCATTATAAAGAAACCAACGATGCTATGAAAAATTGCTGTAAGCATGACACCACTAACCTGGTACACCTCTTCAATAATTGTTTCGGGGAACAAAAGTGCGAACCCGGTAATAATTACCAGCGGAACCAAAATGTACATAACCCCAATGTAGGAATATTTTTGCAGCGGGTTAAATTTTCTGTTAGCGGTAACAGGATAGGGTGAAGTTTCTCCTTTAAACATTCCCGAAACATAATATTTTATCTGTTTCTGAATTCTGTTTTTTAACCCTTTAGTTTTTATCTGGTAGAATTTCCCATTTTCAGTTATAAGATTCCCCACAAAAAACACGAAATAAAAAATGGTGAGAACCACTCCGGAAATATTGTGCACGGCAACAGCGCTTTCAAATTTGAACAAAATGCTGGTGGAATAATGCATACTCAACCCGGTAACAATTAAAATGATAATGCAAAGTGCATTCACTCCGTGCCAAATCCTTAACCAAAGTGGATATAAATAAAGCTTTCCTTCAGCTGACATAACGATTTACTTTTTTAAAAACCTGAAAATTGCATGAGTAACAATCCCGGCAACGGTGAAACCAAAAATCAGTACAAAAATTGTGTTTAACAACGGAATACGCGAAGCACCGATTACATAGTACTGGTTGGAAAAAATATTATTCATACTCAAAAACTGAAATGAGCCCGAATACACCTCACTGGAACTCACACTGTCGTTTTCGGCGTTTCCCGACCGCAGCCTGAGATTCTGATATTTATATAACGATGCCTGCAGCACTGAGTTGGAAGAGTGACATTCCACACAATTTTTTGTTGCTTTTTCTTTGGGAAGAATATTGTGGGAAACCATCAGCGAATCCTGAACAACGGTGTGGCATTCGATGCAGCGCACCCGGTTAAAATGCAGTTCCTGGTTGGGCAGCCAGTCGTGAATTTGTACCAGCTGTGGTTTTTCTTTATCGGATACCAACTGATATTTAATCATATTATCGTGGCACGATAAACACATGTTGTTGCTGTATTCAACAATTTCTTTTACGTTACTGCTGGTACGTGCCGTTGGGGTGTAGTAATGCTGGTCATGACATTTTGAACAGGTAAACTGATCGCCAAGCAGTTCATGGTGAATACTTTTTTCAAACTCCTCCTCCACCTTATCGAACTGATAAGATGCATAGGTATCATCACCACCGTGACAATCGATACATGTCATTAACGGTTCGAGTTTAAGTTCTCCGTTGTGCGGGTAAGTTTCATATTCGTACGAGTGGCAGTCGATACACTGAAAAGCTCCGTGAACCCCGTTGACAAACCTTATGGTATCCAAAATATAAAAAGGATTCATCAACCGTGTTTCATCCATTCCTGTCCAGTCGTTATGAATTGTAAAACTTTGCGAGGTATGGCATTCAATGCACAGCTTGTTCTCCTCGGCAACCATCTGGCTTTTAACCGGCACGACCAAAAAAGAAAATACAAATAGCAGCAGAATTGCCCGGATTAAAGAAAGCATGTTGGTATTTCAATTTAAAAACCGGAGGTATTGGATACCTCCGGTAGTATTATCAATTATTCTTTCAGTGATCTGATGTAGTTGATAACAGCCCAGCGATCTTCCTCAACAGGAATCTTTTTTTCGTAGTTGGGCATGTCGTCGCGGCCAATTATCGACTGATAATACAGCTCTCCATCACTTTGTTCCTGAACTTCAGCTGAACCCAAATCACGGATTTTTACACTCATGCTGGCTGCTTTGGGACCATCACCTTCTCCTTTTGAACCGTGGCACGATTTGCAGTGCTTGGTGTAAAGCATTTTACCTACACGGTCAAGCGATTTGTCGCCTGCATAAGGATTTTCCATGTTTTGGTATTCTTCAGGAATATCCCACTCACCACCGTATTCTTTATCTTGCGGGAGTGTAAAAGCCACCAAAAACAATCCTGTTGCAAGGATTATTAATGGATATGTCAAAAAACGAATTTCTCTTTTCATAATACTAATTTTTAAAATTCAACATTAAAAGTTCCAAAGCCTGGTAATGGTAAAGCCAATTGCCAAACCATTATCTGTCCAGTCATTTTGGTTCCACATCATAATATCTTGAGGTATAATTCCGTCTGCAGTTCCCATATAAATCTGGAAAGCGTGAGTACTTGTAGAGATTTCCACGCCAAAGGCAAGGTTTGGTTTCGGGTGATCAACCCACTCGCGCTGTTCCGAAATTGATTTTATTTTTAAAGGAACATCGTAGTTAAATATGAATGACGATTGCATGGAGAACCGGATGCGTCCGTTAAAATGCAAACCAATTTTATCATGATCGTACACGCTTCCTACCATGTTGTAATGGGTAAAACTTGCGCCTGCCTGTAACGATAGCCAATGGGTAAATTTCCGGCCAACAATTAGTTGTGAGAAATAGGAAAAGCGATCGCTAAAAACAATATCGAACTCTTTTGTTCCTTCTCCAGAGTGCCACACTTTTCCGGTCCCAAAGGTATTTTCATTGCTCCCGTCAATTGCCATCGACCCGTAAAGGGCAACAGCAAGCGGTATTGTATTTTCGCGGGTTTGTTCCAATATAGTCCATTTGGCATTCAGGTCGGTGTACATATTCTTTTTGGTAAGTCCCAATCCAACCTGAAAATTATTAACCGGAACATAGTTTAAACCGAGCCTTACATTGGCTCCCGGTGAATAAATTCCCCAAACATCGGAAAGACCATTCTCCATGGTGCCAAACTTATGCTGGATAACGTATTCCAAGGTTCCTTCAATAGGAATCTGGGTTGTTTGGTTATCAATCAGGTAACCACTTTCAAAGGGAGCCCGTACCGGAATATCTTCTTTTTCGTCATCCTGTGCAAATGCACTGGGTAATGTTAATCCTGGAAGAATTAATAATAGTAATATATATTTTTTCATTATTCCCATCTTAAAAGTGTAATTAGTTGTTTTCAGCCCCTTGTTTTAGCCAGACAAGGATTAAAGCTGCATCAGCCTCTGAATACTTGGGGTGAGAACCCGATCCGTCAGGGTGTGGCCTGGTATAAATCAGGCTTTCTTCCGGGGTGGAAGTATTAATATAACGTGATGTATTCAAAGACGAAAATGCGTTATCAGGAGTCAGGTCCGGAATCTGTCCGCCGGTACCGTGACAGGCAGTACAATTATTACCTGTAAAAATTGGAATAATATCTTCTGAGAACGACACCTGTTCCACGTCCGGATCATCGGGATCGATAACCTCTTCGGGCACAATAAAGTCGTATTTACAACTGGTATAAACCAACGCTAAAAATACAACGGTAATAACTAACAATAACTTCTTCATACATTTAAAATTTTAAAAAAAAACTTCTGAAAAGACAGAAGCCTTTTTTCTTATCCCGTTCAACCTGTTATTCGTTTGCTTCCAACGCTTCAAGAGTATTGGCAAGAAGAGCTTTTACATATTTTGGGTTGTGGGCACCGAGGCTGCGGTCTTCAACCAGTCCAATCCAGTTAAAATAAGCCTGTGCCTGTAGCATTGGATATTCCCCAGTAACCGGGTGGTAGCCATTCTCTTCATCTCCTGCAACTACACCCAGTTCAATTAATTTATCTCTTAATTCGTTTAGCTGACTCTCAACAAGTGCCTGTCCGTTTCCATAATTGAAATCATCCATATCAGAACCGTGGCATTCGATACATGCATCGAGGTTGGCTTTCCAGGTGTGGCCGCCGCCATTTTCGTATTCGCCCATGTGACAACCTATACAAGAAGCATCTTCGTTGTAATGATATGAACTTCCTTGTTCAGGATAATTGGCTGTACCTTCGATTTCAGCAAAACCAACACCCAAAACAATATTAGCCTGCGGCCCATGATGTGGACCATAATGTGAACTTCCAATATTGAAAGTTTCTTCACCAGGTGTAGCTAAATTTGGCTCCGGGGTCCTTGTTTGATGACAAGTAGCACAGAGGTTGTTATTGCCAATTAAATCCATTGTTGCTGAAGCATCAATATCTTCAAGATAAACAGCACTTACCGGGTCATTCACCCGAAGTGCATAATCCTCTCCTTCGAATGTTTCATGGATACCATGACATGTATTACACTGCCATGCTGAAGGATTGGTAATATCTCCCATAACCTCACCAAATTCAGCATACTGCACAAATCCTTCGTGTGAATGGCATTCAGCACATGACTGTCTTCCACCTGCGTAAGCAACAGCCTTTTCGCCTGAAAAGTGGCCTGACATGGCAAACTCTGCGTTTATTGACTCGATATTATCGGATGCATGACAAACTAAACATGTTACGTTCCCATCTACACCGTCACGTCCGTCGGCACCATCAGCACCATCTTCTCCGGGAGGCCCCATAGGACCTTCTTTCACACACGATGCGGATAGAAAAGCGCACAAACAAACACTCAAAATAAGTTTAAAATTAAATGTGTATTTCATAACAAAATCAGATTAGTAAATTGATACTTTTATTCCTTTCATTCTTTGGGCATAAAAATACTTCTGATAGAGTGTTGAAATACACAACACCCAGTGATATATCAAACACGAATTGTTGATATATTCAACAAGGATTATTGACCTGGATTAACAATATTGTTGATATATGTCAATCAACCGTTTCGGCTAATCGACTGTAGGCCATTTTCATCAATAATTTCGAAGGTGTTTCCTGATACCTTAATGAGACCGGAAGTTTTGAATTGCTGAAGAATTCGTACCAGGCTTTCCTTTGTCATGTTCGACATTTCTGACAGATCCTGGCGCGTAAGTGGTACCGAAAAAGTGTTGCTTTTGTAGATTTCATTTTTCAGATAAAGCAACGTATCGGCTACCCTTCCGGGCATGTATTTTTGGGTGAGGTTTACAAGTTTTGTTACCAGGCTGCTGTTTTGTTTTGTATGATGCCTGAGCAGCTCCACTGAAAAGTTGCTATTCCCGGAAAAAAGTTTTGCAAGTTTCGATGAATCGAGCAGGCAAACAGTTACAGGCGTAATCGCCGAGATGGTAAATTTCTGAATATTCCCGTTGAACAAACCGCCGCCGGTAACAAAATCCTGGTTACTGATGAGCCTGATGATAATACTTTTCCCGCGCACACCTTCCACATAAACTTTGGCGAGCCCTCCTCTTACACATACCACGTAGGTTGAACTTGTATTTTGTTTGATGATGGTTTCGCCGGGTTTATAGTTGATTTGGTGTTTCCCTTCAACCAGGTAGTCCAGCTCGTCTTTGCTTAAAGCCTGTAAAATGCTGGTATTATCGTCTTTAAAACAGCTCTTACAACAACAGTCGAAGGTTTTACTACAGTCATCCGATTGCTTGTGACAATTGGAGCATTCAATATTTTGTGCAGTTTTTGCCGATTCCATTGTTGCAAATATATCAATATTTATCTATGTAGCTATTTAAAAATTAATTGACTGCTAACTTAGAAAAAATATTCATCAAATAAATAATATCCTTTTTTCTTTTATTGCCCTGTAATAAAACAAGAAATCCACTCTCGTTGTTCATTAATTTTCAGTTTCGTGTATTATGCTTTTCATGGCATCGATCCAGTACGGTTCTGCATTTAAGCTCTCTACCAACTGCAGTTTTTCACCTCCCTGTTCCAGGAAAATCTGTTTGTACTCGTCGCCAATTTCAATAATGGTTTCGAGGCAGTCGGTGACAAACGCAGGGGCTAAAACCAGAATTTTCTTTTTGCCTTGTTTTAATTTCTCAAGCAGCAACTCATCGGTAAAAGGTTCCATCCAGTTTTTGTCGAGCCGCGACTGGAAAGACACCGAGTAATCCGTTTTTTGAAGGCCCAGTTCCTTTGCCAGCATGCGCGATGTGGCATAACATGTTGCACGGTAGCAATATTTCCCGTGTTCCGGAAGCGATCCCGTACAGTTGCAATCCTGAACTTTAATTCCCGGATGGCATTTTTCGAGCTGGCGGTTTGGCAGGCCGTGGTAGGAAAAAACAACATGATCGTAGGTAGAAGTATCGTATTTTTTTGCCTGTGCTGCAAATGCTTTCAAAAACTCCGGGTGGTCATAAAACTGATCCACAACCGACAAGTCAACATCTACCTTCTGTTTTTTCAGCTCCTTTTTAACTGCCACAATGGTAGTTTCGGTTGTTGACATGGCGTGGTGCGGGTACAGCGGAAAGAGAATCAGCTTTTTAAATCCCTGCTGTTTTATCTGGTTGATAATCCTTTTGTAATCGGGATTTTGGTAGCGCATGGCCACAAAAACATCGTAATCATCGCCAAGTTTTGCCTGCAATTTTTCTTTCATTTCAAAAGAATAATAAATAAGCGGCGAGCCTTTTTCGGTCCAGAGAAGTTTATAAAGCCGGGTCGAATTTTTTACCCTGAACGGGATGATAATAAAATTGACCAGAAATTTGCGCAGCAGCGAGGGGAGGTCAATCACGCGTTTATCGTTTAAAAATTCGGTGAGGTATTTATAAACCGATCCGATGCGGGGTTCATCAGGACTGCCCACGTTCATGAGCAAAACTGCAGTTTTATTTTTCTTTGCCATACTTGTTTGTTAGCTGATTGGCAATTGTTTTTCCCTGTTTAATACGGTCGGCAATCCCAATTCCATCGCGAATATTTCCTGCCAGTATAAGCCCCGGATACTGGGTTTCAAGCCGGTCAATGGTTTTCATCTTCTCATCTGACTCAAAACCATATTGAGGAATTGCGTGACGGTAACGGAAAATCTTCAACAGCCCGGGATTGAATTCCGGCAACTGAAACATTTCAGAAATTTCTTCTTTTACAATCTGAGTAATTTCATCGTCTGTCAATTCTGACATTTCAGGTTTTCTGACTCCCCCAATGAAAACCGATAACAACGCTCCCTGCTCCGGAGCTTTATTTTTCAGGAATGAAGAGAGAAACAGAGCCCCGAGAATCCGGCGCTTTTCAACTGAAGGGACCAGCCCTCCGAATGCATTCAGCGGAATTCCTTCCCACTTTTCAAATCCCAGCGACACCTGCGCAACTTTCGAATAATTCATTTGAAGGACAGGCGATAATTCTTCTTTTCCGATAAACGGCAGTAATTCACTCAGCGCATATCCACCGGTGGCCGAAACAACATGGGTAAACTTTTCCTGTTCGTTACCAATAGTATAATAACCATCATTTTTTTGCACAACCAGATCCGTACAATTCAGCCTGATGTTTTCCGGTCCAATGTTTTTAACCAGCGCATTAATTAAATTGCCAAGTCCGCCTTCCACTGAAAAAATTTCTCCTGTTGCTTTTTTGTCGCGCTCGCTTTTGGGTTGGCGGGCTTTTTTCATTGCCCCGCCAATAAAGCTGCCGTAATCCTGCTCCAGGTTATAAAGTTTTGGAAAGGCATATTTTGTTACCAGCTGGTGCGGATCGCCCGAATAAATTCCCAGGATAAACGGGTCGATGGCATAATCGAGAAAGCTCTTCCCCATCCTCCTCAAAACCAGTCCGGCCAACGATTCATCCGGGTTATCTCCTTTTTTGCGGAAAGGTTCGGTAAGCAGGCGAAATTTATCGGGCAAAGTAAAAAGCGGAGTTGTAATGCCTGTTTTTACGCCCGATGGTAGTGGCCACCACTTGCCGTTTTTCCAAATCCAGCGTGATTTTGCTGTTTCATCTGCCGGTTCAAGCGTGCAATCGTCTTTCAAATCTTCTAAAAGTTCGACAACTTCGGGGCGCGAGAGTACTCCCGTATTGGGCCCCGATTCGAAGGTAAATCCATTCTCCTTGTGGGTTTGAATAACACCGCCGGGGCGATCGGATTTTTCAAAAACCTGAAATCCGATTCCGGCTTTTCCCAGGTAAAAGGCTGTTGTTAATCCAGTTAAACCTGCACCAATTACCGCTACATTCATTTTGTTTTTACGTTCCATTTATTATAAAGCTTTTGAAAACCGTTTATTCTCGTTTTTTAAGTTCGGATCGAATTTAGAGGCAATGTTACGAATAAAAAACCGGCCGGCATCGGTTACTTTAAAAACTGTGCCCTGCTCCATTTGCAATAATCCATCAACAACAAAACTTTCCATTTGTTTTTCCTCGAAATGCAAAGCCTGTTTCACATCCGAAACTGAAATATTAAAAACCCGGGCCGTTTCTTCAAACGATACAAATTCGTTACACATAATTTCAGTAATTACGTGGCGCACAATTTTTTCACCGGTGTTCAGCTTATACCCTTTTTCAATATTGAATTGCCCTTTGTTAATCCGCTCAAGGTACGCATCCGTAACTTTCCCGTTTTGGGCATACACTCCATCAAGCTGGCCAATCCCAGTGGATCCGAATGCATAAACCTGTCCCGTGGTTTCGCGGGTGCAATACCCCTGGAAATTACGGTGAAGTTTCCGGTTTTTAAGCGCAACACTTAGTTCGTCATTTGCTTTGGCAAAATGATCGAGACCAATGGCAGTGTAACCGTTTTCGGTAAGAATTTTATAGCCTGACAAAAACATTTTCAGCTTTTCATCGGCTTCGGGCAGACCTCGTTTTTCAAGAATTTTTTGTGCTTTTTTAATCCACGGCACATGCGCATACGAAAAAGTAACCAAACGGTCGGGTGAAATATCCACTGCCTTTTCAATGGTTTCCGAAAAACTTTTTATGTCCTGAAAGGGAAGCCCGTAGATAAAATCGAGGTTCACCCCGGCGTTTTCGTGGCTGCGAATCCAGCCCACAATTTCTTTTACCGGAACTTTGGGTGCATCGCGGTTTACGTTGTCGAGCACATCCTGTTTGAAATCCTGGACACCCAGGCTGAAACGGTTGAACCCGGCCTGTATCAGCTGCTCCGTATATTTTTCATCGAGCATGGCCGGGTGGCATTCGATGGCGATTTCAGGTTTGTCGATAAACTCGAAATTTTCATGGATTGTATCCATGATATCCCGAATGGATTCAACAGGCAGGGAGTTGGGCGTTCCGCCGCCCCAGTGTACCTGCGACACTTTCCGCGACGGATCGAGCATTTTTTTCACCATTAAAATTTCTTTTTTAACGGCTTCCATGTAGGTGCACATCCTGTCTGTATCGCGGGTAAACTGCGTGTTGCAGCCACAAAAATGGCACATTTTGGTACAAAAAGGAACATGCACATAAATGGAAATATTTTGCGGCCAGCCACTGTTGGAGGCTTCAATGGCTTCAACGTATTCCTTTTCTCCAAATTCAGAATGAAAATAATTGGCCGGCGGGTAACTCGTGTAACGCGGCACCGGGATGTTATATTTTTCAATTAATTTTTCAGGTATCTTCATAACTTTCTGCTGTAACAAATTAAACGGCCTTTTTATCAATCCTGTCTTCCCGTTTTAATGGTGCACTTTCAGAGCAAAAAACTGAAAATTTGTCTTGACAAAAGACGATTGCGAAAATAAACATACTTATTTCTAAGAACCTGCAAAAATAAAACAACCGTTTGTTAAAATAAAACAAACTGACTTTTTTTTAATTGGCAATACCTTTTCTCTCGGTAAAAAACTTTTCCCATGAGATGTTATTTTGCCCATGAGACAGGTTAACAATGAAACGAAGAAAATGTATATTGAGAAATTATATAAACAAAATTTTTGGTCTATTTTAGTAACTTATATTTATGAGTTTATTGAGAAAAGATTTAAATGACTAAAGAATACCAAATAGAAGAAAATCTTATCAAACAGATGGAAGAACTGAAATATGTCCATCGACCCGATATTGTTGATAGGAAAACTCTTGAACAGAACTTCAAAGCCAAATTTGAAGCGTTGAACCGTGTCCGGCTCACAGATAGCGAATTTTTACGTTTAAGGGAGGAAATCATTAACCCCGATGTTTTCCTTGCTTCAAAATTTTTACGTGAACGGCAATATTTTCAACGAGAAGACGGGACCCCATTGCATTATACTCTGGTAAACATTAAAGACTGGTGTAAAAATGAATATGAAGTCGTAAGCCAACTACGAATCAATACAGAAAACAGCCTTCAACGATATGACATTATTCTACTGATTAATGGTTTGCCGGTGGTTCAGATTGAACTAAAGAAATTGGATATTTCGCCACGCAAAGCCATGCAACAGATTGTGGACTATAAAAACGAACCCGGAAATGGCTATGGTAATTCGCTAATGTGTTTTATGCAGTTGTTCATTGTGAGCAACCGCAGTAACACTTATTATTTTGCGAACAACAAGAACATCCATTTTCAGTTTAACGCAGACGAACAATTTTTACCAATATATCAATTAGCAGATGAGCGAAATAAAAAAATTACGCACCTTGATTTATTTGCTGAAAAATTCTTAAAAAAGTGTACCCTTGGTGAAATGATTAGCAAGTATATGGTGCTGGTGGAAAGCGAGCAAAAAATACTCGTGATGCGCCCTTACCAGATTTATGCGGTTAAGGCGATTGTGGATTGCATTCACCAAAACAGGGGCAACGGCTATATATGGCACACTACCGGAAGCGGTAAAACATTGACTTCTTTCAAAGCATCGACCCTGCTGAAGGACAATCCTGATATTGAAAAATGTCTGTTTGTGGTTGACCGTAAAGACCTCGACCGGCAAACCCGTGAGGAATTCAATAAATTTCAGGAAGGCAGCGTGGAAGAAAACACCAATACCGAAGCGCTGGTCAGGCGTTTACTTTCTACGGATTATGCCGACAAGGTGATTGTTACTACCATTCAAAAATTGGGACTGGCTTTGGATGGCACTTACAAGAAAAACTTCAAAGAGCGTTTGAAGCCATTAAGTAACAAACGGGTAGTTTTTATTTTTGACGAGTGCCACCGTTCGCAGTTTGGTGAAAATCATAAAGCAATAAAGGAGTTCTTCCCCAATGCTCAGCTTTTTGGGTTTACAGGAACACCTATTTTTGAGGAAAACGCGATAAATAAAATCAGGGAAGACCAATATGAAACTTACCAGACCACAGAATCGGTTTTTGAAAAGGAATTACATGCCTACACAATAACCCATGCCATAGACGACCGCAACGTACTGAAATTTCATATCGACTATTTTAAGGGCAAAGGCCAGGTGAATGCTAACCCCGGAGAAGCTCTTGCACAGCAAGCAGTAGCAGAGGCAATTCTTGACAAGCATAATGCTGCAACGAATCATCGGAAATTCAATGCGCTGTTAGCAACAGCTTCTATCAATAATGCCATTGAATATTATCGACTATTCAAAGCAATACAAGAGAAAAAAATTGAGGAAAATCCCGAGTTTGAACCCCTCAAAATTGCTTGTGTGTTTTCACCTCCTACCCAATTGATAGCAAAAAATGGTGACCAGCAAAGTCAAAAAAATGCAGCAGACATTAAACAACTTCAGGAAGATTTACCCCAGGAACAAGAGGACAACAAACAAAATCCTGAGGAAAAGAAAGCTGCATTAATGGAGATTATTGCTGATTACAATAAACAGTATGGAACCAATCATGATATAAATAACTTTGATGTATACTATCAGGATATTCAAAGACGCATCAAAGACCAGAAATACAGAAATAAGGACTATCCGCAAAAAAATAAGATTGACCTTACCATTGTGGTGGATATGTTGCTCACGGGTTTTGACTCCAAATACCTGAATACTTTATATGTGGACAAAAACCTGAAATACCATGGGTTAATACAGGCTCTTTCGCGTACAAACCGAATTTTGAACGACACAAAACCTTATGGCAACATCCTGGACTTTCGTTCACAGCAAGGTGCGGTAAACCAAGCCATCACTCTATTTTCAGGTGAGGACAGCGATAAAGCCAGCGAAATTTGGATGGTTGACCCTGCTCCGGTAGTTATTGACCAATACCAAAAAGCGGTGGAAGCTCTCGGTGTGTTTATGCAGGAACATGATTTGGTGAATGAACCACAAGAGGTGTACAACCTGCGTGGGGATGCTGCAAAAATTACTTTTGTAAAAAACTTTAAGGAAGTACAACGACTCAAAACCCAGTTAGACCAATACACCGATTTGGACGAAGAGGAGCAAGCTAAAATTGAGCGTATTTTACCCAAAGAAACCTTACAAGAGTTCAGAAGCTCGTACATAGAAACGGCAAAACAATTGCGGGAAATTCAACAAAAAGAAGGTGATGATGCACCGGATGAAATACAGCAACTGGATTTCGAATTCGTGTTGTTTGCATCTGCGGTAATTGATTACGATTACATTATGAACCTGATTGCCGACAGCACACAGAAGAAACCTTCTAAACAGAAAATGACCAAGGCACAGGTGATTAGTTTGCTAAAATCGAACTCAAACCTGATGGAAGAAGAAGAAGATTTAACCGACTACATTAATCAGGTGGACTGGAGTGTGGGACAAACCACAGAGGAGCTAAAACAAAACTTTGAAACCTTTAAAGTAGAGAAGTATGATAAGGAATTATCTGCCATTGCTAATACACACGGATTGCAGGCAACGGCATTAAGAAGCTTTGTGGAGAGAATAATGAGCAGAATGATTTTTGACGGTGAGAAACTAACCGACTTGCTTGAGCCATTAGAACTGGGTTGGAAGCAAAGAAGTAAAGTGGAAATAGATTTAATGAAAGATTTGGCACCCCAATTAAAAAAACTAGCCCAGGGACGTGAGATTAGTGGTTTGGCAGCTTATGAATAATTGTCAGAATTAGGATTAAAAAATTGTCAGAATTAGGATGGAAAGGATTAAAGGATGATAAGATTAATCCATCATCCAATAAAG
>NZ_JBSQIC010000010.1:0-61626 GCF_055108615.1 Tangfeifania sp.
GGGGCCGTCTTTTTTGAACCTGACAATTGTCGGTTTGTTGAACATTAGTGTTTCGGCTGTAATAATGGTTTTCCGATCCACTTTTTCCACAAATGCCTCAACATATTCGGTTGCCGGATTAGTAAGAATTTCCTCGGCTGTACCAATTTGTTCCACCACGCCATCTTTCATAATGGCAATCCGGTCGCCCACTTTCATGGCTTCAGCCAGGTCGTGCGTAATAAACACGATGGTTTTATGCAACTTATTCTGGATTTGCAGCAACTCATCCTGCATATCGGATTTAATCAGCGGGTCGAGTGCCGAAAATGCCTCGTCCATCAAGAGCACATCAGTGTCGTTGGCCAAAGCTCTTGCCAGGCCAACACGTTGTTGCATTCCTCCGGACAACTCCGCGGGGTACTGATCTTCATAACCTTCCAACCCAACGGTCTTCAGTGCTTTGCGGCCTTTTTCTTCCCGTTGCTCTTTGGGCTCGCCCCTTATTTCGAGACCGAAAGCTGCGTTTTCCAGGATAGTCCGGTGTGGGAGCAGGCCAAATTTCTGAAAGACCATACTCATTTCGGTGCGGCGGGTATCGAGCAATTGTTTGTTCGAATCACGGGTGATATCGTGTTCTTTAAAATACACTCTGCCATCGGTCGGGTCATTGAGCCGGTTAAGGCAGCGGATAAGTGTTGACTTTCCGCTGCCCGACAGCCCCATGATAACAAAAATTTCTCCCTTTTTAATTTCGAAACTGGCCTTGTTTACACCTACGGTGCATTTTGTCTTTTTCAGGATGTCAGTCTTGCTGTAACCCTGATTGAGAAGTTCCAGCGCCTCTTTTTTTCGTTTCCCGAAAATGAGGGTCAGGTTCTCCACTTTAATTCTGATATCTTTTTCTTCGGCCATAAATTATTTAGTTAATTGTTTTTAGAAATAGTATCCAATATTAATGTTGAAACGTTTGTTCCAATCCGGATCGGCAACACCTGAACCTAATCCTTTACCAAAATCATCAGTCAGCCAGGGTTGGTTTTTACCCATTGCATAGTCGAAATAGGCATAAATACCTCCTGCACTTACCAGGAATCCGGGAACTAAATGTTCGGTGTCGTGAAAGTTTTCATTTGTTTTGTCAATTAACGTGTAGTCAACATACGGTTGAATACTTGAAATGGGACCCCATTCAACCGGAATGGTGTAAGCTAATCCGGCAACATACATGTTGGCTTTGGATGCTACACCACCTGTGTAGTTATCGCCACCGTAATAAATATCGCCGTAGGCTCCCATCTGAATCACGTCGAGCTCCTGTCCGTCATCGCTTTTAGCTTTGTAGTTATAATTAACATACTCAGCTTTAAGGTTAAAGTTACCAAAATTTCCGACAACATGCCCTGCAAATGCGGTAGAAGTTTCAGATTCATCTAAAACAGAGTTGTAAATTCCACCAATTTGGGCGGAAGCTCCGAGCTCCCAACCCTCGGCTACATTGTAGGCATAGCGGGCATTA
Source organism: Tangfeifania sp. (assembly GCF_055108615.1). Lineage (NCBI taxonomy): Bacteria > Pseudomonadati > Bacteroidota > Bacteroidia > Marinilabiliales > Prolixibacteraceae > Tangfeifania > Tangfeifania sp. The sequence goes on from NZ_JBSQIC010000010.1 coordinate 1,499, forward strand.
AACTGTCCGAGTTCGCGGATATGTGCTGCCACTGTTGCAGTTTCGCCGTTGTTCTCAATTGCACCGGTTCCCGGAACAATGTCGTAAGAATAGCGACCGGGACCTGCGTTTCCGTAGGTTACATCACCACCGGCACGTGGCCCTTCAGGTTCTGCCTGGCGAAAATAGGCCAGAGACAAAATACCGTTTTCTCCGGTGTTAATGTCGAAATTAATACCCATATCGTAGTCATCCTCCAGTCCAACATAGTAAGGACCCTGGAACCACCATGAGTGCGAGGCATAAGTAGTGATGCCAAAAGGCACCTGTGTTACACCAAGCTCCATGTAAACATTGTCAGAAAAGGCATAACCCAGAAATCCGTGATGGATAAAGTGTGACCCGAAGGTGGGGTAAAACCTGTACTCAAAACTGAGGTCGATCCCGGCCATCGAACCGTCAACATTCAACCGCCATGTGTCCCACGTAAATTGAGGGTTCAAATTGTTAGATCCACTTTCGTAATTTGTCGAAATAATGTTATAACGCATGGCACCGCCAAACGTAAAACCGTCTTCTTTCTCCTCATCTTGTGCAAAAGTTAAAAAACTCGATAATAGTAATGCAATAAAAAGTAATTTTCGTTTCATAATCATAAACAATAATTTTTAAATGGTTCTAAAACTGTTTTTTTTCTTTCTATATATGGTTCAACAAAACATTTTTATGTCTTCATTTTTTGTTGGTTTCGTTCAACTTAAATTTGTTACAAACTTCTTTAATAACATTTTCAAATTGTTATTGTTCTGAGGCAATGATTTGATTTTGTGGTTTTTAAATTTGGGTTCAGGGTGATCTTCCGGGCTTTTCAGTTCTGAAAGGCCATTCGCAATTTCAATTGTATTTTGTGACGCTTCCGTTATTGAAATTATCATAATCCGGTGCAAAGAAACAAAAAATGAAGCTACCTTAAAAATTGTCCTTTTTACATTTTGAATTTAAAAGTTGTAAGTTTTTCATTGTTAGTGTTTTAATGTTTTGGAGAAATCGATGTTAACTCATTGTAAACTTGTTATTTCTCAGGAAAAGAGTATATTGGTTTTGTAAATCATTAAACGTTTAAACCTGTTGGGAAATGATTAATAATAAATTCAAAATTTTTGTATTCTTTTCTTTGTTTGTCCTGAGTTTTTTATCCGTTTTTAAGGCGAATGCAGAAGATGGTAAAGGAAATTTGTCCCCCGTTTCGTATTTAACAAAACATCCTTCGCCTGAAGATTTTACGCTTGTTGAATCCGGTATATCTGCACCGATAGTGTTGGATAGTTATGAATTTTCGGGTGTCATAAAAGTGGCACGCATGGTCCAAAATGATATTTATGAAGTTACAGGAACAAAGCCGCGGGTTATTCTCGACCAGTTTCCGTATGGTGAGCCGGTTGTAATTATCGGAACAATAGGGAAAAGCAAGATGATTGACGGACTGGTTAAGTCGGGTAAAATCAGTGTTGACGATTTAAAAGGAAAATGGGAGACCTCGCTTATTCAGGTGGTTGAAAATCCTTTTCCAAATATTCCGAAAGCTTTGGTAATTGCAGGAAGTGATAAACGGGGAACCATTTTCGGCATGTTCGACCTTTCGCGACAGATAGGAATGTCGCCATGGCATTTCTGGAGCGATGTTACGCCGAAAACTAAATCCGAATTATTTGTAAAAAAAGGAAGATATAACCTGGGTACGCCAAAAGTGAGATATCGTGGCATTTTTCTGAACGATGAGGAACCGGCTCTCGGTCGTTGGGCTGTTGAAAATTATGGCGGGTTCAACCATCTTTTTTACAAAAAGGTTTTTGAGCTGATTCTCCGGCTGAAAGGAAACTACTTATGGCCGGCCATGTGGTGGGCCGGTTTTTACAGCGACGACCCGCAAAATGCTGAACTGGCCCATGAACTGGGAATTGTGATGGGAACCACACACCACGAACCCATGATGCGCGCCCACACCGAGTGGAAAGCTGGCGGCGAGGGCGATTGGAATTACGAAATAAATGCGAAAATTTTAAGAGAGTTCTGGAGAGGCGGAATTGAGCGGATGGATGACCGCGAAAGCATTGTTACACTTGCCATGCGCGGCAATGGTGACATGGCCATGACCGACGAAACCAACATCGAGCTGCTCGAGCGGATTGTTGCCGACCAGCGCGAAATTATAGAAGATGTGACTGGTAAAGATGCCTCGGAAACGCCCCAGCTTTGGGCATTGTACAAAGAAGTGCAGGATTATTACGACAAGGGAATGCGCGTGCCCGATGATGTTACGTTGTTGTTGTGCGACGACAATTGGGGCAACATCCGCAAACTGCCGGAGCCGGACGAATTGCCACGCGAAGGCGGCTACGGAATTTATTATCATTTCGACTATGTGGGCGGGCCTCGAAATTACAAATGGCTAAATACCAGTCCGCTGCCACGGGTTTGGGAGCAGATGAATTTGGCTTACCGCCATGGAGTTGACCGGATTTGGATTGTGAATGTGGGCGACCTGAAACCCATGGAACTGCCCATTTCATTCTTTCTCGACTTTGCTTTCGACCCGGATGCCTGGCCGGCCGATCGGCTGAATGAATACACTGAATTGTGGGCTAAAGAACAATTCGGCAGCGAACACAGCACCGAAATTGCGAAAATGCTCCGCCTCTACACCAAATACAACGGACGCCGCAAACCGGAATTGTTGTCGCCCGAAACATACAGCCTGATCCATTTTAACGAAGCTGAACGCATCCGAAATGACTACAATCAATTAGCAAAACGGGCAAAAAAATTGTATGAAAAAATTCCTTCTGAAAAGAAAGATGCTTTTTATCAGTTGGTTTTGCACCCCATAATTGCCTGCGCCAACCTCAACGATTTGTATGTAACTACCGCCAAAAACCGGCTGTATGCCAGTCAGGGACGCTCGTTGACCAATAAAATGGCCAGCCGGGTTGAAAAGTTGTTTGAAAAGGATGCCGAAATAACTGACTATTACCACACCGAACTGGCGGACGGAAAATGGAACCACATGATGGCGCAAACACACATTGGGTACACCTACTGGCAGCAACCACCCGAAAATTCAATGCCGGAGGTTGAAACGATTTCTGTTCCTGAAAAAGCGGAAATGGGCCTGGCCATCGAAGGTTCGGAAAAATTCTGGATCAGCGGCGTGGCCGATGTGTCGCTGCCCGAAATCAGCACCGTTTGTGGAAATTCGGTTTATATCGAAATATTTAATCGTGGTGAGGAGCCATTTTTTTATCGTGTTGAAGTGGATGAAGACTGGCTCACTTTTCATCCGGCAAACGGAACGGTGGAGGACGAGGTGCGTTTGTGGGCAAGTGTGAATCGTGATTTAGTTCCGGCAGGTACCCATGAAGTTCCTGTGAAAATTTCCGGCAATGGGCAATCCGTTACAGTCATTGCACGGGTATTTAAACCCACAGTTTCCGAAAACGAACTCGCCGAAACTTTTCCCGAATGTAAAGGCTATGTTTCCATCGAAGCCGAACATTTTAACCGTAAAATTGAAACCAAAAATATTACCTGGGAAGTGATTCCGGGGCTTGGAAGAACGCTTAGCGGGGTGACTGTAAAACCGGTAACTGCCGAAAGAATTGAGCCGGACGATGACAGTCCGCGGCTGGAATACGACATCTTTCTTTTTGAACCAGGTGAGGTTGAACTGAACGTGTTGCTTTCGCCCACACTGAACTACTACACCAACGACGAAACCCGCAAAATTGCCGTTTCGGTGGATGACGAAGAGCCGCAAATCATCAACCTTCACGAAAATGAAACGTTGCAGGACTGGGAGCGTTGGGTAAGCAACAACAGTATTGAAACGTCAACAAAACACAACATTCGGGAACCCGGGAAACATACCGTGAAAATCTGGATGGTGGATGCAGGGCTGGTGATTCAGAAAGTTGTGGTTCGCTCGGGCCAGGAAAAACCAACTTACCTGAAACCACCGGAAACGGGTTTCGTGAATTAATTCTATTTTTACAGAAAGTTTAAAACAACCATATTTTACTAAACGAAACAAACCATGAAACAAACTGGAATTTTACTTTTCATTTTTGCCCTTTTTTCAACATTTTCATCTTTTGCTCAGGATTTGACGCAAAGACAAAAAGTGTTGAGCGACATGCTGCTTGCCAACAAATATTTCATGACCAAAAATCCCAATGTGGGTAAAACGTTGGTAACCGACAAAGAACGCCCCAGCAACATCTGGACACGCGGCGTGTATTACGAAGGCCTGATGGCGCTGCACCAGATTTTTCCGAAAAAGGAATTTTACGATTATGCGGTTGACTGGGCCGAATTCCACAACTGGGGTATGCGTAACGGAAACACTACCCGCAATGCCGACGACCAGTGCTGTGGCCAGACTTACATCGATTTGTACAACATTTTACCCGACCCCACGCGCATTAAAAACATTAAAATTTGCATGGACATGATGGTGAACACACCGCAAAACGACGACTGGTGGTGGATAGATGCCATCCAGATGGCGATGCCGGTGTTTGCCAAACTGGGCGTAGTTTATAACGATGAAAAGTATTTCGACAAAATGTATGAAATGTACATGTTTACCCGCAACGAACATGGTGAAAACGGACTGTTTAACGAAGAAGACGGACTGTGGTGGCGCGATGCCGATTTCGACCCGCCCTACACCGAACCAAATGGTGAGGATTGCTACTGGAGCCGCGGAAACGGCTGGGTGGTGGCTGCGCTGGTACGCGTTCTTAACACAATTCCTGAAAATGAAAAACACCGCGAACAATACATGAACGATTACCTGGCCATGATGGAGGCGCTTGTTCCCATTCAGCGTGAAGATGGTTTCTGGAATGCCAGCCTGCACGACCCGACCAACTACGGGGGAAAAGAACTAACAGGAACCTCACTTTTTGTGTATGGAATGGCCTGGGGAATCAATAACGGTTTACTCGAACGTGAGAAGTATATGCCAGTGATAACAAAAGCCTGGAACGGGCTGGTAAATGATTGCCTGCATGAAAATGGTTTTCTTGGTTACGTGCAGGGGACCGGGAAAGAACCGAGTGCCGGCCAGCCGGTAACGTACGATAAAGTGCCCGATTTTGAAGACTACGGACTGGGCTGTTTCCTGCTTGCCGGAACGGAAGTGTACAAAATGGAAGACGCAGACTGAACATTTCTGAAACTATAAATTTTCACCTGAAGAATTCAGCAATTTTGTTTTAACAAATTCAGGCAAAATTGCCCGGTAAATTGTATCATTGCAAAAAATTTTATGATACGCTTTTTTGAATATTATTCCCTGAAAACGCTGAATACATTTGGTATTGACGTTTCAGCGCGTTACTTTTTTGAATTTACCGAAACGGAAGATTTGAAAACGTTTGTAGCTTCCAATGATTCGTGGAAAGAGGACCGGATGATTGTTCTGGGAGGCGGAAGCAATATACTGTTTTTAGGTGATTTTGACGGGCTGGTTTTTCACCCCAACAGCAAAGGGATTTACCCTGTGAAAGAAGACCGTCAGCATATTTGGATTGAAGCCGGAGCAGGTGAAAACTGGGATGAATTTGTTCAGTACACTGTTGATTACGAACTGGGTGGTATCGAAAACCTTTCGTTTATTCCGGGGAATGTGGGGGCTGCACCGGTTCAAAGTATCGGTGCTTACGGGCAGGAAGCCGGCAATTGCATTGAAACTGTAAAAGGCTTTGATTTAATGGAAAACAAGGAAAAGGAATTTTCTGCAGAAGAATGTGAGTTCTCGTACCGCAACAGTATTTTTAAGAGGAAGTTTAAAAACCGGTTCATCATTACTTCGGTGGTTTTCAAACTTAATAAGTTTCCGGAATTCAACCTGGATTACGGCAGTGTTTTGCAAAAAGTTGAAACCCTCGGAGAAGTAAATCTGAAGAATGTCCGCCAGGCTGTAATCGATATCCGCAACTCAAAACTGCCACAGGTGGAGGAACTGCCCAATGCAGGCAGTTTTTTTAAAAATCCTGTAGTGCCCGCAGAAAAGGCCAACCGGTTAAAATCGGAGTTTCCTGAATTACCGGTTTACCCTGCAGGTGATGAAAAAATGAAAGTAGCAGCCGGCTGGTTAATCGAAAAAGCCGGCTGGAAAGGTTTTCGCGATGGCGATGCCGGAGTACACGAAAAACAAGCCCTTGTGCTGGTTAATTACGGCAATGCCACCGGAAAGGATATTTTTAATCTTTCTGAAAAAATTAAAAATTCAGTAAAAAAGGGGTTTGATATCGAGCTTGAAACTGAAGTCAATTGCGTTTGACCCGATATTACATCCTGTCCTGCAAAATTGCTTCAACTTCATTATAATCGATATCAGCTTTTTCGCCCAGTTTGCTTCCACGTTGTTTGAAACGGGCTTTTATTTTTTCAATCGTTTCAGCAGGCACATCGTAATCGGCTAGTGTACAAGGCACTCCCAGCGACTCGAAAAACTCAACTGTTTTTGCAATGGCTTTATCTATTCGCTCGTTGTAAGTACCATCGGTAATTCCCCAGATACGTTCGCCAAATTGCAGTATCTTTTCTTTTTTGTTTTCGCGTTTAATGTTCATCATGCCAGGCAAAACAATGGCCAGCGTGCGTGCATGGTCAATGCCGTGGAATGCGGTGAGTTCGTGGCCTATCATGTGTGTGGCCCAGTCTTGCGGAACTCCCGAACCTATTAATCCGTTCAGTGCCATTGTGGCACTCCACATTAAATTGGCAGCGGCATCGTAATCGTTACGGTTGGCCAGTACTTTCGGGCCTTCCTCGATTAACGTGGTTAAAATACCTTCGGCAAAACGATCCTGAATAGGAGAATTCACTGCGAATGTCAGGTATTGTTCCAGTACATGCATAAAAGCATCGACAATACCATTTGCAACCTGCTTGTCGGGAAGTGTGAAAATACATTCAGGATTGAGAATGGAAAATTGCGGCATTACTTTTGGGCTGTCAAAAGACAGTTTTTCCTGTGTCGATTCGCGCGTTATCACTGCATTTCCGTTCATTTCGGAACCAGTTGCCGGCAGTGTTAAAACATCGCCAAGCGGGAGTGCTTCTTTCACTTCAATTTCAAACCGGTGCGAGAGAAAATCCCACGGATCATCACCTTTGTATAATGCTGCCGCGGCAATAAATTTTGTGGCATCGAGTACTGAGCCACCACCCACTGAAAGCAGAAAGTTGACATCTTCTTTTTTGATGAGTTCAACCGCTTTCATGCAGGTTTCGTAATGCGGGTTGGGCTCAATGCCACCAAATTCAAGCAAATCCATATTTTTCAAGGCATCTTTAACCTTATCGTAAACACCAGTTCGTTTTATGCTTCCACCTCCGTATATAAGAAGTACTTTGGCATTGGCAGGAATTTCGTTGGCCACTTTTGGTATAGTGCCTTTCCCGAAAATAATTTTTACAGGATTTTGATATTCAAAGTTGTACATGGTATTATTTTTTACAGTTTTCTAATTTCTTTTTTTAATGACAATTTTGGGTTTATTTTGTTTTTCAATGATAAATGTATTTTAAAATGAACGAAAAATCAAAACAGGAAGAAAATAACAGCCATTTAAAAGAATTAATTAACAAACAAACGGATGAAGAGATTCTGGATATTCTGAAAAAAAGGAAACATTATCAGTCAGAAGCAGTTGACATTGCCGTGGAGGAAGCTATTGAACGAAAACTAATTAATTCAGAGCAGGATTTGGTAAATCCCGAATTCCAGGCTGAGCCGTTAAAACGCAGTTTATTTCCAACAATTGAAAATGAAAACAGCAGGGAAAAAGTTCGCAGAAGCCTTGGCCGAAGCCTGCTTATTGTTTCCCTCTTGCCTCTGATATTTGGTTTTGCCCGGATTAATGCCGGGAATATTGCTGAAGGTATTGGTTTGTTTGTTTTTGCCTTGATTTGGGGAGGATTCTCCACACAAATAATGCTAAAAGGAGGGCGGGAAAATGTGAATATTTTGCTGGCATTGAGTGTATTGTCAGTGGTTTATGTAGGGATTTATTTACAGTCGATGATTCAATTTTCTTATTTTGATCATTTTGTGGTGGTAGCTTTCTTTCTTTTAATTTTTTATGGTTTGTTTTTTTTACGCCGGTTGATTTAACCGGATTCCAAACCCTGATTTTACCTTCCAAATTCATCTGTTCGTCGAATTTATAAATAAATAATCCGGCAAAGTATTACTTTTACTCTCGTTATATTTTAAAACTGAAACTGAAATGAAAACCGTGCAATTTTTTTGCCTTTCAATGGTGTTGTTCCTGACAGTTGGATTGGCAAAAGCTAATCCGGCAAAGGGGCTTCAGGAGAACGATTTAACAAGAACATACGAAATTGAACGTTTCAATGAGTTGTTTCTTGAAGGAGCTTTTAAGGTTTACCTTATTCAGGGAAATGAAAACTCGCTCGAAGTGCGGGCATCGGATTCCGGTGCGTTCGATTATCTGGATATCGACAATCGGAACGGGAGGCTTCACCTGCATGTGGACAGGGAACCTTTTGATTTCAGCCGGATAACACTTTACCTTACTTTCAAAAATTTTGAACGGCTCAGAATTGAAGGTGGCATTAAGTTATATACAAGAGGATACCTTGATTTGGATGATTTTATGGTAGATGTTAAAGGGGGAGCAAAAATTGAAATAAAGGCAAAATCCCGGAACATAGGTATCAGAACCGAGGGGGGCGTGATGTTTGAACTCAATGGTGTTGCCGAATCACTCGATGTGAAAGTTACCGGAGCCGGTCATGTGGATGCCGATGAGCTGAAAACGAGGGATGTAACTTTTTTTATTGAAGGGGTGGGAACCGGAAGCGTTTATGCCACCGAAACCCTAAATGCAACCATAAAAGGCGTAGGAAAAATTAAGTACAGGGGCAATCCCCAACTCACCGAGTTTATTGACGGGCTTGGATCGGTAAAACGTGAATAAAAAGTACGTTTTTTTATTGCTTAATTATTTTTACGGCTTCATAATTATTTACTTTTATAAAATATACTCCTTTGGGATAAGATGAAAACGAAATTACCGTTTTTGGGGAATTGAATTGAAAGTTTTTCAATAATTTACCTGAAATGTTGTAAACTGACAGGTTTTTAACCGGTTTGTCATTTTCAACATGCAATTCACTGGTAACAATTGTGGGATAAACCCTGAACGAATTATCTTCTGTCATCGGAATTTTCACCGTAGCAGAAGTAGTTTCATACGATTTTAAATCCGGCATTTCGTCGAGTGTGAGCACATATTCATGCCCGAACAGCTTGTTCCAGAAATCAACTGAATTGTATTTGCTGTTACGCACAAAATCTCCCCACCAGGGCATAAAATAGGACCATGCAGCTTCGTCGGCAATTAAATTTTCCGGGTCTGGAATCGATCCACATTCAGTAAGTGCCACAATTTTTTTACCATCAAACATGTCATTCAGCTGGTTAAATTCAATTATTTGAGAGCTGTGGTCGCCATCCTCATAAATATCGCGACCAACAATGTCAACGTATTCATGTCCGGGGTACCACTCATAATCATTGGGCTGGCTGGTCCACACCCAAATCAGGTTATTCAGTCCGTGGTGGTTTACCATGCGGTCGTACATAAGCCGGTATAACTCTTTACAGGGCTCCGGGCCTTTTGCTCCCCACCAGAACCATCCGCCGGCTGCTTCGTGCAAAGGGCGCCATAAAACAGGTACACCATCATCCTGAAGCTTTTTCAGCAAGCCTGAAATGAAGTCGATATCGTCAATTATTGCCTGGTATTCCGGAGAGTTTTCATCCAACACTTTAGCCACATCAAAATCCGTGTCATCAGTATAAAATGCTTCCGTTTTGCGCAACGGATCGCGCCAGTGCCAGCAAAAAGCCGGAATACCGTGTCGGTTGTAATAATTTCTGGCATCGTTAATGGGTTCTTCATCGTTATACCAGTTGTAACCCCGCCCACAATGCATAAAATCGAGGCCAATCAGTGCCGGTTCTTTTCCGGTTTTTGATTTCAACCAGTTAATTTCATCCATGCTGTTCAGCGTCATGGCTCCCGAAACAATTTTTTTGCCGTAGTGGTCGTGCAAAAACTGGTAAAGTCTGGCTGCATTATCTGCAGGATCGGGTGTAACCAGGTTTTCACCCACATTAAACCTTTCAGACTGATCTGCTATTTCAAATTCAATATAATCGATATTAATCCAGCCCCACGATTTTTCAATTTTTACGGTATGTTCTCCCGCTGCCAGTTTCAGGTTGCTTACTACTTTCAGCGAAATATAGCTGTTGTTTTGCGAGAGCGAAAAATCCACACGTGCATCATCAATTATGAATTTGTTGATTTTATCTCCGTTGGGAGCCGCGGCGCGGATGTAAATGTTGAAAAAGTTCTCTTCTTCGAGGGTGACGGAAAACTCCAGGTCACCTTCTTTTTGAGCAACATAATACCCCCCCGAAGCACTACTGCTTGCAACGGAGTAGGCTCCATTGGTCAGTGTTGCATCTTCAGCTTCAAAACTTTGGGCAAAGGTTGCATTGCAAATGAACATCAATAAAATGGAGTGTATTATTAACTTTTTCATTCTGATAAATTTAATAATGTTATTTTTTTAATCCGGCCATTTCCCGAAGCAACTCCCTGGTTTTTTTTCCCGATTCTTTTAAATCTTCTGTTTTCCAGTTACCGTTATGGGTGGCTGATTTTTTCAGCATGGAACAGGTTTCATCTTTATCTGAAATCGACCAGGTTACCCAGCTTATTTTGTTTTCTTTCATGAAATTAATCCACTTTTGCCATTCTTCATAATTTATGGGGCCGTCGCCATCGGCGGCCATTCCTGCCGATTCGGAAATGAAAATGGGAATGTTTTTATCGATGGCGTACTGGCAGCGGTCCCTTAGTTTCTGCTTGTGTGTGGCGGCATAAAAATGAACGGTGTACATCAGGTTGTCGAATCCCTCAATGGGGGAGTCCGCAACCAGGTGAATATCCTGATCCCAGTGTGGGTTTCCCACAAGGATGATATTATCCGGGTCGTGTTCCCGGATGGCTTTAATTACTTCAACGGAATAGGCTTTTACTTTTTCCCAGGAGTCGCGCACCGGTTCATTAAAAATTTCATAAATAACATTCGGATAATCGCCGTATTTTTGTGCCATTTCTGAAAAGAATTCAATCGCTTCCTGCTGATGAAATTCGTGGCTGTGCCAGTCGATAATGACGTATATATCGTTTTTGATGGCACCGTTTACAACTGCTTCAATTTTTTTCTTCGACCATTCTTTGCGGTCGAGGTAACTGTTTTCAGGCCCAACACCCAGTGCTGCCCTGACAACATTGCAACCCCAGTCGTTTGCCAGCCAGGCTACCGATTCTTCATTGTAAAATCTTGGCCACCAGTTGTGCCAGCCGTAACTCACCCCTGAAAGCATGATTGGATTTTTATTTTTATCAACCAAATATTTGCCTTTAACAGCCAGCTGTCCATGCTCTTTTACGGGTTGTGTAGTTAAAGCACAATTAGAAAGGGAAATTACAAGTATCAGTAAAACAGGAATTATTGGTTTCATTTTTAATTGATTTGATTATTGAATTAACGAAATTTTTTGTGTTGAATAGCTATGTTCAGTTTGAATTGTTACGAAATATATTCCCGGCGGATAGCTGCTCAAGTCAAATTCAACAACATTTTTGCCTGCGTTGAAAAATTCATTAGCAAGAATTGAAACTCGTTGTCCGTTTCCGGTCCTTAAAACCATTTGAATTTTACTCCAATCATTCAGGTTGAATTCAGCTGAGCAGCTGTTTTTTACCGGATTTGGGAATATCTTAAATTCCAAATCCTCAGTTTTTTTTAAATGAAATGATGAAGGAGCAGCTTCCAAAAGAACAGCTGTTAAAGAAAGCGGTTCCAGCTCCATTTCCAGGTAAAATTCCGGGTTAACAATTTCGGAGTGCTTAAGGGCATTTTCACTTTGTGAAACAAAGGTTTCATCCCCGGGTAACCCGGAAAGTGTCAGAACTTTTATCGGAGCATTTTTGATTGTAAAATCCCTGACATCGATCTGAACAGTTTTTGTTTCAGATAAATGCCGGTTTACAAGAAACAGGGTCATTGAATCAGCATTTTCGTTAATAGTAGGGTAGGCCGAAACATAGTTTTCATCAGATGAATTACCTTCTGCAAAATAGGGGTGGGAATAGTTGCTAAACAAGTGAATAACTTCGCTCATGCCGGTTTTCCAATCCCAGGGTGTGAAAAAACCGACTCCGTTTTTGGCAAATTCGCCCAGGGCAGATGCGTACCACGAAGCAACTACATTAGGATTATTGCTGTTAACCGAAGTTTCCGAAACTCCGAATGTAACGCCATGATCCGGGCCAATATATTTTTGCAACCACTCTTCACACCGCGCAAAAATGAATTCTTTGGTTTGGCTGTTATCCCAACCACCATTAATTCTTTTTACCCCGTTTGCTCCCGGATAAACGTAGTTTTTATCGAAATAAACCCGGTAGAGCTGAACAATATCTTCCGGAGCAGTTTCACCCGGATAGAAATGGATATCCAGTACATCCAGCAGGCGAATTCCGGTGGCTGCCTGTTCTTCCGCTACTCGTTTTATGAAATATTCGAGCCAGACATATTTCTTCCCGTTATACAAAATTGCATCATCTTTCCAGTTGAACCATTGCCATTCATTGGCAGGAACCGGGCCGCAAAGTTTGATGCCCGGGAAAAGTGCCCGGGCTTTTTTTGCTACTAAAAAATATTTTTGCATGAATTCTTCGGCCGAAATTTGCTCAGGCATCACATCGTCGTGGGTGCCGTTCCATATTTCCGGTTCATTATCCATTCCCCAGTACCTTATTTTTGTGGAATCGAGCCCTGCACCGGCCGGGTTAAACCAGTGTCCGAGAATGTTAACGGTTGAATCGGCAGGCCACTCTTCGAGGTAAAGGTCCGGATTGCCTTCTTCCAGTGCCTTTGAACCGCCTTCAGGATTCACAACTCCGCCACCTGCCAGGTTTTGATGCACGCCACTCCACCATTGCGAGCGGTTGTATTCCCAGTCGTTGAAATTATGGGAACTGGTTTTGGCGGCATAACCAATTAACTGAAAGGCCCACATGCCTTGCGCTGAAGGGATATTTTCCTGTAACGATTGTGCTGCGTAACGCCAATCGTGCGCATATACATTGTTATACCAATCGGGATGGCTGGTAAGTTTCCGGCACCAGTTGTATTTTGTTGAATTGTTTCCTCCACTCTCCCTGAACATAGTAATCCCCAAATCTTTCAGTTTTTGCCATTCTGATACAGAAACCGGATTGCCCGGACTGTCAGAGAGGCTGTTGTTTTTCCCAAAAATGAAAGGTGATATTTTTGACTTTTCCGCTCCGGCTGCCACGGTTATTGTAACCGGTTGCTGCGCTTTTGGCAAGCCAGGGAAAAGAAAAAATACTATAAGTATGAACAGGATTGTTCTTATAGTCATGTTTTCAAGATTTTACTTAATCACAATTTTTTCAGTGTAAATTCCAGTTTTCGAAAAACCTTTAACGACGTACAATCCGGTGGAAAATTCAGAACCCGAAATTTTTTCGGTAGAATCCGGGTTTGATATCATCTTGATTACTTTTCCGTTCAGATTATAAACATTTAGCTGAATAAGTTTTGTTCCGGGTTTTTGGTTAATAACCAGTTCATTGGTGGGATTTTGGTGCAGGGAAAATCCCAATTCTTTTTGAGTGGACGGTTGTGCTGTATAGGTGGTCAGTTCAAATTCAAATTTATCGACATTGAATTGAGGGCCATCGAGTATGGTAAATCTGAAAATTTGTTTGCCTGCATTAAGGTACATTTTGGTTGTAACAGGAATTGTATTCAAACGGCTTCCGCTGGCCGAAACAGTAACGGGACCTGATGAAACCGTATCAATCTCAATTTGAAAGGTACCGCCGTCATCGAATGTAGCCACATAGGCCGAAATGTTGTACCAACCTTCGGTAAGCACATTTACCGAGTACTCTGTCCATTCGCCCGGCATAACGTTTCCTATATGAAATCCATCGCCCAGCCGATCGTAAATATCTACTCCTTCTTCGGGACGATAATCGCCTGCAATGTTTAATTCATTGGAATCGTGATAGGTAAATCCTTCTCCGCCTTTATCAAAATCTTCGGCTTCAATTATTCCCGGGATAACAGCGAGCGTGTCGTTAAAAGGAATCCGCACGGGGCGCGCCCATGTCGGAAAAAATACCCTGACGGGTTGCGAAAAAAGGTTGTTTGTATCGTTAAAATGAGCAATAATCCTGAAATCGTAATATTTGTTTGTAAGCGAGGGTTTCACAATATTTAGTTTTTGTTCTTCGGGGGCTAACGTGGCAATGGTGGTAAAATGCCGCGATGTAGCCAGTTTTTGCTGAACAATAATGCTGTCGTGGTTGGAAGTGTTCGGACTCCAGCTTACCTGGATTATTGAATCCTGGAAAACTACTGCAAATGGTTTTGGTGAGTTTGCAGTGGTATGGATTAATATATCTTTTATTTCATTCCAGTCGCGTTGCCCGCGCTCCATTATCCTGAAATCTCCGCCATCGTCCCATGCAGCCGGGGTAAATCCGTATTTTTGTGAAAGCTCTACATACGCCCGGTAATGCCGCATACGCGAATTGTAATCGGCTGTTTTTATGGCACCAAACTCGCCGAGAAAGACCGGAATGTTATTTTCTTCTGACCAATCGGCTACACCTTTAAACTTTTGGTCAAGTTGGTTGTAGTCGGCCGCCGAACCCCAGGTGCCTTCGCCTTCGAGCCCAAACAGGTAAGGATCATAAGAGTGGAAGGAGCCAATCACATAGTTATCATCGGGTATCTCTGCATTGAGCAGATCGTCTGAGCCTCCCCAGTTGTGCCCCTGAAAAATTACGAGCCGGGTTGGATTTGTTTTTCGGATAATTGAAAGAACCCGGGCATGCAGATCGTCATTTTGGGTTTTCGTTAATCCGTAGGGTTCATTAATAATTTCGAAAATGAGTTTTTCGGGTTTATCCTTAAAATGGGTGGCAATTTGCGACCAGATGCTGTCGAACCTGGCTTTATTAGCCTCAGAGTAGTTGCTTTTAATCCATTCTTCATGATGAGCATTAATCACAATAAAAAGATCGCGTTCCAATCCCCAGTCCACAACTTGTTCTATTCGGTTCAGCCAGTAATTATCAATTTTGTAGGGTGGAGTTTTACCAGTGTAGTTATCCCACCTCACGGGTATCCGCACGCATTGAAAACCCGCTTCTTTGTATAAATCGAAATAGTACTCTTCTGCCCGGGGATTATTCCAGCCTGCCTCAGTTGGTGGTTCGTGCGTGTTGCCCAGGTTTATGCCTTTTCTCATTTGCGCTACCGCTTCATGAGGCGTAAGTTGGGCATTTGCTTTTGGAGTATAAGTAAAAAAAAGTGTGAGGATGAAAATAAATATTCCGGGTAATTTCGGGTTCATATCAATTTGTTGTTGGTTGAAAGAATAAGAGCCTGCATTTATACAGGCTCTTATTCAAATCAAGAATGTTAATAATTAAAATAAATTATTTGCGAATCACTTTATACTGGCCAACCAGCTGAGCATCTTTTGTGAGAACAATCAGGTACATTCCGGCGGGTTGATTTTCCAGCGAAATGGTTTCAATGCTTCTGCTGGCTTTCACATCGTTCACCATAGCGCCTACCTGGTTGAATACCTGCAGTCTTGTTCCTTTTTCAAGACCGTTGATATTCACTTTTCCGGTAGTTGGGTTCGGGTAAAGCAATATTTCACCCTCGGCAAGTTTGTCAGCAGATGTCAGATCGAGGTCGAGCGTGTACATCACTTCAATTTTGCCGTCGGCTGAAACTACTTTGAGCCAGTCGCCATCATCGAGGTCGCCATCAGTTTTTTCGTTGTCGTCTTTATCCATAACAACAGCTGTGGCACCAAATGACGTTTCAATGTTGTTGTGGAAATCAGCTACAAGCGTATTACCTGTAAGTGAACTTCCAACCAGGAACATATCCTGCTGGTCAACAGTGTAAACATCAGACAGTACGTAGGCCAGGTAGTTTGGCGCTGGTACAAGTTCTGTACGTAACATAGCCAGGTAGTAAACTGTTTGTGTAACACCATCGGGTGCAGTAACAACCAGCTTGTCGTCTTCTACAATGTTTCCTGCCATTCTTTCATTTCCTAATTTGTCAATGAGTTTAACAGTTGATCCCAGTGAAGGAAGGATATTAGACATGAACGCATCTACTGTGGTTCCTCTGGGAACGAACTGGATGAGTAAATTACTTTGCTGAACGTTATACACATCTGAAGTAACAAACGCTGAGGATTGAGATGCCTGCGGCAGCAGCTGGTATATCATCTGTGTAACGCCGTTTTCGGCAGTAACTTCAAAGTAAGTTAAGTGGTTTACAGTAACATCAACATAAGTTGTGTCAAAGTTCAGACGTTTCAACGGTACGTATGAGCCGTCTTCTGCAACTGTTTGCAAAATTGCTCCGGCAGGAATATCCACATTGTTCAGTACAGTACTTAACTGGGTTCCGTATTCAAAACCACTTATGGTACCTGACCCGGCTTCAACGGCTTCGGTAGCACTTTTAGGATCAGCATCAACAGTTACTTCATACAATGCTGATGAGAGGTAGGCATCTGAACTTAGACCTTCTTCTGATACCTCGAGTAGATATTTTGTGGTGTTGATACTGTCGGCAGAAAGAACAACCAGTGTGTCATTCATACTCAGCAACTCATCACCTGCCAGTACAGCGCCATCTTCAGTAGCTTTTACTGTCAGTGATTGTCCTTCGTCTTTTTTAATGATATTGTTAAGGAATTCACTTGTTGTGGTTCCTGTCAGAATTCCTTTGATTGATTCCAAAGCGCCATCTTTACCGTATCCTTCACTTACCTTATAAACAATAGATGAAATGGTGGACATGTACTGAGTGACCGGTTGGAAATAGTGTTTCCCCAAGTCACTTGTAACCATTAGGATATCATTTGGCCAGCCGTATCCCTGGCTTTGCCAGTAAGATCTGTTAGTCCAGGTCCATTCTGAATCTTCAGGAGTAGTTCCGAAGGACTCTGTAAAACCGGTTTTACCCTGCCAGTATTCAGGCTTTCTTACATAGCTTGTAATTTGTTCCACGGCTACTCCTCCAATCACGTAGTCAGCCCCGTCGTCACCAAATACTTCAATCAGTTCAAAGTCATTGGGATCGTTGGCAGGTTTAAGTCCCTGTTTAATGGAATCGTTCAGTATTTTGAATACGTAATAGTTTCCACCGGTCCATTCATGGCAGGCACTTGCCCACTCATCGTATGCTTCGCCCCAGGGATTGTATGCGGTATTGAAAATTACATCGCACTGTTCGCTGGCAAACCAGGGATAACCACTGGTACCGGAAGAATTGATGTGTCCCATTACAAAAACGTCACCACCTTCAACAAACGGACTCACATTAAGGTCTTCGGTTAAAGTACCGGGAGATACAGCCCATTCTGTTTCATCTACCCATTTGTATCCGGGCACGTATTTACGGTATCTTACACCCCATTGGTCAGCACCGGAATAATCAGTAATAGCACCCTGCTGGTCATTGTAAGTACCCACAAACATATAATCGCTGAGATCGAGCCGCTGGTTGCCCGGGTTGCAAATTTCAAGAAACCCATTTGCCCACTGATCCTGAACAATCAATTCAGAAATGAAAGGTTCAGCTTCAAAGGGTTGAATGTCATCCGGCGCTTTTTCTTTTTCTAATTTAACACTGTAAGTATTCAATGTGGTATCATCTTCAGCAGTCACTGTAAATCTTACAGTTTTTTGTTCGTCGGAACCGGCTAGGCTACTTGCACGCTTAACGTCAACAGTTGAGTTGAGATCCTGTGTTTTTGCTACGAGTGCAGGAATTCCACTAACATCAGATGGAACCTGAACTGTATAATTAAATACATTGGTTCCAAATCCGGGAATGGTATCACCTGTCCAGCCAAACAAATCTTTCATCCATACAGGAATATCGGGCCAGGTAATGGAACTAAGATATGCATCGTGACTGGGACGGTAATAGTCAACTTTAATAAAATAATCCTTAACATCGCCGTTTTCGGCAGTCACTCTCAGTATATCCCCATTTTTAACGTCGGGGCGTTCCACACCATCTACCCATACAAATTCCCAGTCTGCCTGGGGTGCTTTTTCAAGGTAGGTGAACAGAGAGTCGGTTCGTGTGGCAAAGCCAATACCGAACAGTCCGCTGGTGATGGTGTCCATTTCCGGTGCATCAACAGTAACGGAGTAATATTCGTCTTCTCCTGAGTTAATATCATTGGAGTAGAAACTACCTTCCGGATCCCAGTCAGGTGCATATTTGGGTATTACAATGTTGGCATCGGCCGTTGGTTCTTCCACTATAATATCGAAAATTTCGGTTTGCAGTGTGTTTCCACAGGCATAAACAGTCAATTTATCTCCTGTGCGTGCTGAATTGTAGGCTGAGTCTGCACGGGCTTCTGATAAATCATAATGCCAGGCCAGTCCCGGTACTTTTTCAAACTGCAACATAAAATCATCGTTATTTCTCACTCCCCAGGGAGCAGTTATGGTTTTATTGGCCCAGTCCACTTCCAGTACATCCGACTGAAGCGTGTTTTCGTCGAGTGTCACATCGCCGTGGAATCCAACGGTCCAGAATACGGCCCGGTAGGGTTCCCAGTCATTGAACAGGCGCGGAATTGGCATCCATTCTGAATCATCAATGTCGATACCGCGGGCGGCATCGAAATCGGTTGTTCCTTGTTTAATACTGGCTTTACGTACCAGAATATGCGTTCCCCAGGCATTGGTTACCCCTGCTACATCAATGGTAGGAGAATCCTCCTGTGTGCCGTCATCCTGTGCAAACAAACCGCCAACCTGATCCACAACTACCGAGTCACCATTTTCAAAGTGTTGCTCAATGTACCACGTTTCACGGCTTCCCCATGTTTCCATAATTCCATAGTTGGGAGAAACACTGTCGGTAATACCGGGAGAAGCGTAATTAACATTATCTTCCGGCATGTGAATTACCATATCGGCCAAATCCCACCACTCTTTTTTGGTGATCCGGTGTCCGAATAAATCCGGCTTAATTGGGTGCATTTCTTCTGTAAACTCTTTAACAGCAGCCATCACATAAGTTTCGCCAGGGGCTAAGGTTACTTCCGGCAACCGTAAAAAGTTTTCTGCGGTTGGTTCGTATGGGGTTGTCCATGCGCCAACCTTACCAAACTCAAACTGGCTGATGTCGAGATCATCTTCGCCAACATTGGTCAGTTCCACGTACGACTGGTCATTCCGGTCCACGCGGGTTTCCGTAATAATAAATGATCGAATGGTATCCTGAGCATTCAGCATTCCACCAATCAACATTAAAAGAAGTAAAAGTTTTAATTTCATAGTACATAAAGTTTAAATGTTAAAAAAATCTACATTATATGTTATAAGCAAATATTAAAATTATTTATGATACATCAGTCAATTAGTTTTATTAAAAATATAAAAAATATTACATCAATGCAACATATCTTACTCCGTTTTGAAAAGTTTCTTTCCTTTCGATTTTCTGTTATCCCTTATTACTTTTAATAAACTTTATAATTAATGAGAATTTTTCTAACTATTAATCTTTCAGTATATTTGAGAACTATTGATTAATGTTAATTGTACTTCAGTGTAAACCTCTCTGTGCTAATTACAATTTGATTAAATTTAAAATTATTATTTTTGAAGTGAATGATGTGTGTTAGCACTAAATTCTCAAACTATATTAAACATTTGTTTGAAATTAGGTATTAAAACCTGAAATTGAACCGGAGTATTTTTTTTTCATCATTTTTATTTTTATATCTATTTTCAGTTAAAAACATTTTAATCGTTTTTTTACCCTGTCCAATTAACTAAATTTGCAATCGCATTTTAAGTAAAGAATAAATTTAAGCAAAATGGCATTTGTAACTAAAATACTGGGTAAAATTCTCGGCAATAAATCGGAAAGGGACATCAAGGAAATATCTCCATTGATTGAACAAATTAAAAAAGAATATGAACGCCTGAACAGTAAGTCGAATGATGAACTGAGGGAGGAAACCGATGAAGTTCGGAAAACGATACAGGAAAGAATTGAACCCGAAGAAAAAGAAATAGAAAGCCTGAGGGCACAAGCTGATGAGGTTGAAATACAGGAAAGCGAAAAGCTATACGAACAAGTTGACAAGTTAGAGGAAGTAATCAACGAGAAAATTGAAGAAGTTTTAAATGAAGTACTTCCCACGGCCTTTGCTATTGTAAAAGAGACCGCCAGCCGTTTCTTTGAAAATGAAACCGTAGAAGTAACTGCCCGGGAATACGATAAAGATTTGGCCTCTGAGCGCGACAGCATTTCCATTAAAGGGGACAAAGCCCTTTGGAAGAACAAATGGATTGCCGGAGGTACTGAAATTACCTGGGACATGGTTCATTACGATGTTCAGCTGATTGGCGGTGTTGTATTGCACCAGGGGAAAATTGCCGAAATGGCAACCGGTGAGGGGAAAACGCTGGCTGCCACTCTGCCGGTTTTCCTGAATGCCCTTGCCGGGCGGGGAGTTCATATTGTAACTGTAAACGATTACCTTGCCAAACGAGATGCGGAATGGATGGGGCCTATTTTTGAATTCCATGGCCTTACAGTTGATTGTATCGATAAGCATCAGCCAAACTCCGAGGCAAGACGAAAAGCTTACAATGCCGATATTACTTATGGTACAAATAATGAATTCGGATTCGACTACCTGCGCGACAACATGTCAATAAACCCCGGTGATTTGGTTCAGCGCCAGCATCATTATACCATAGTTGATGAGGTTGACTCCGTGTTGGTGGACGATGCCCGGACCCCGCTTATCATCTCAGGACCTGTGCCAAAAGGCGAGCATCAGCAGTTTGAGGAGCTGAAAGGTTATGTTGAAAAACTATACAAAGTACAGCGCGAGCTGGTAAACCAAATTTTTATCGATGCAAAACGGCTGCTTACTAAAGAAAATCCTACTGACGAAGAACGAAAAGAGGGGGGGCTTTTACTTTTACGGGCCCACAAAGGGTTACCGAAAAATAAATCGATAATTAAATTTTTGAGCTCGGAAGGCATGAAATCCATCCTGCAAAAAACCGAAAACTTTTACATGCAGGATAACAATAAAAACATGCACATTGTTACCGATCCGCTCTATTTTATTATTGAAGAAAAGATGAATTCGGTTGAACTGACCGACAAAGGAATCGACCTTATTTCACAAGGATTTGACGATAATGAGTTCTTTGTACTCCCTGACATGGGAAGCGCAATGGCCGAGCTGGAAAATTCCGGGTTGCCGGAAGAAGAAATTATTGAAAAGAAAGATAAACTGCTCCAGGATTACGCCGTGAAATCGGAACGGGTTCATACCATAAACCAGTTGCTGAAAGCCTACACCATGTTCGAAAAAGATGTGGAGTATGTGGTTATCGACAACAAGGTGAAAATTGTGGACGAACAAACCGGGCGTATTATGGAGGGACGTCGTTATTCCGATGGATTGCACCAGGCCATTGAGGCAAAAGAGCGGGTGAAAGTGGAAGCCGCTACCCAGACATTTGCAACCATTACGCTGCAGAATTATTTCCGTATGTACCACAAGCTGGCGGGTATGACCGGAACAGCCGAAACTGAAGCCGGTGAATTCTGGGATATTTACAAACTGGAAGTTGTGGTTATCCCTACTAACCGTCCTGTTATTCGTGAAGATAAGGAGGATCTGGTTTATAAAACCAAAAGGGAAAAATACAACGCTGTGGGCGATGAAATTGTGAACCTGAATAAAGCAGGACGACCGGTCCTTGTCGGTACCACTTCGGTAGAAATTTCAGAGCTGCTTAGCCGGATGCTGAAAATGAAAGGCATAAAACACAATGTGCTCAATGCCAAACTTCATGCCCGCGAAGCCGAAATTGTTGCTGAAGCCGGACGGTCCGGGGCTGTTACAATTGCCACAAACATGGCCGGTAGGGGAACTGATATTAAATTGGCTCCGGAAGTGAAAAAAGCCGGTGGATTGGCCATTGTTGGTACCGAACGACATGATTCACGACGGGTTGACAGGCAGCTGCGCGGACGTGCCGGGCGCCAGGGGGATCCCGGTTCATCGCAGTTTTATGTTTCACTCGAAGATGATTTGATGCGCCTGTTTGGTTCGGGGCGAATTACCGGCGTAATGGATAGGTTGGGATTGCAGGAAGGTGAAGTTATTCAGCATTCAATGATTTCAAAATCGATTGAACGGGCGCAGAGAAAAGTGGAAGAGAACAACTTTGGAATCCGTAAACGTTTGCTCGAATACGATGATGTGATGAACTCGCAGCGCGAAGTTATCTATAAAAAACGTAAGCATGCCCTTTTTGGCGAACGGCTTGAGGTGGACGTGCTTAATATGATGTACGATTCGGTAGAAGAACTGGTAAACAGCTATTACGGCTCCGACCAGTTTGAAGATTTCAACCTGGAGCTTATGCGGTTGCTTTCAATGGAATCGCCGGTTTCGGACGAAGAGTTTAAGCAGATGAATCCCGGAGAAATTACGGGAAAGATTTATGAAAAAATGATTGATGGTTACAACCGCAAAGTTGAAATCATTGCCAAACAAGCTTTCCCGGTAATTAAAAACGTGTACGAAACAAAATCGCAGACTTATAAAAATATTGTAGTTCCCATTTCCGATGGTAAAAGGGTCTTCCAGATTGTTTGTAACCTCGAAAAGGCATATGAAAATAAAGGCAAAGAGCTGGTAAAATCATATCAGAAACAAATTGTTTTGAATACCATCGACGAAGCCTGGAAAGAGCAATTACGGGAGATGGACGATTTGAAACAATCGGTACAAAATGCCACATACGAACAGAAAGATCCGCTGTTGATTTACAAGTTTGAATCGTTCAACCTGTTTAAAATGATGGTTGAGAAAGTGAATAAAGATGTGGTTTCAACGCTGATGAAAGGGCACATTCCAATTCAAAGTCCGGACCAGGTAAAACAGGCCGAAGAGCGTAAACGCATTGACATGAGCCGGTACAAAACGCAGAAATCTGATTTGCCAGGCGTTGATAATCCGATGGAGGGCGCGAACACGAATACTGGTGAACGCTCCAAGCCTCAGCCGGTGCGAGTTGAGAAAAAAGTTGGCCGCAACGATCCTTGTCCTTGCGGGAGCGGTAAAAAATACAAACACTGTCACGGAAGGGGAGCCAAATAGTCGGGGTTCATTTTCCGGTTTATTAAATTCTTTGCAGGTTGAAATAAATTAAATAAAATGATACACCTATTAAATTTTGTCCACTGGAATGTGAGCCCCGAGATTTTTAACCTGGGACCTTTGTCCGTTCGCTGGTATGGCTTGCTGTTTGCCTCCGGGTTTTTAATTGGGTACTACATTGGCGAAAAAATGTTTCGATCAGAAGGAGTGCCCCAGAAATGGATCGACTCACTTTTCTTTTATATAATTATTGCCACCATCGTTGGTGCCAGGCTGGGGCATGTGTTTTTTTACGGGTGGGATTATTATTCGCAAAACCCGGGCGAAATTATTAAAATCTGGCATGGCGGATTGGCCAGCCATGGTGGGGCAATCGGAATAATAATTGCCATGCTGATTTATTCGAAGGTGGTAACCAAACGGCATGTTTTATGGACCATCGACCGTATTGTTGTTCCTACAGCACTTGTGGCAGCCTTTATTCGCACCGGCAATTTGATGAACTCCGAAATATATGGTGTTGAAACCAACCTTCCCTGGGGATTCATTTTTGAACACAACGGCGAAACTGTTCCCAAACATCCTACACAAATTTATGAGGCGCTGGCCTATTTGCTCTCTTTTGCTGTGCTGACGTTTTTATACAGGAAAACCCGATCGAAAAATAAACAAGGTTTACTTACCGGTGTATTTTTCATCTTCATTTTTACTGCCCGTTTTTTCATCGAATTTATAAAAGAGGACCAGGAAGCATTTGAAGCAACTATGGCACTGAATATGGGCCAGTGGCTCAGCATCCCGTTTATTTTGCTGGGAATATTTTTGGTGGTGAGGGCTTTAAAACTTCCTGAAAAAGTATATAAAAATAAAGCATAAAAGGGGAAACTCTTTTATGCTTTATTTTGAAAATTCCAATTTCCCACCTTTTTGCAAATTCTCGTGATTTATTACCGGGTCAATTTCTTCTCCGTTCAATTTGACAGATGAAAATGTGCCGAATTGATTTCCGGGCGTTGCTTCGAGAATAAATTTTCCTCCCTTGTAATATTTCTTATCGAGATTAAGCGTAATTTTTTTGAAAACTGGCGATGACAGTTGGTATTCGTTACTTGCAGGGCAAACCGGGTAGAATCCCATTGCGCTGAAAACATACCAGGCCGAAATCTGTCCGGCATCATCGTTTCCCGGTAATCCGCCAGGGCCAACACTGTACTCTGTTTTCAGCAGTTTTTTAACGGTTTCCTGGGTTTTCTGCCAGTTCCCCGAATAATTGTACAGGTAGGGAATGTGATGTCCGGGTTCGTTTCCGTGCCAGTATTCTTTATTCGCGAAAAGTCCGTCTAATTTATTTTGAAATTCCTGTTGTCCACCCATCAGTTCAGTCAGTCCTTCCACATCGTGTGGCACGTACCAGCTGTAATGTTTGGGAGTGCCTTCGGTAATGTAAAACATTTCACTGTTGGCATCAAATTCATCGGTAAATGTGCCATCTGAGAATTTACCGCATACCCAGCCTTTATCGGTGTCGAAAACATTGATGTAATTCAGCGCCCTGGCCGAGAGTTCCTCGAAATCCTCATTTTTCCCTAACTTATTTGCTACCTGCGCAAGCGCCCAGTCGTTGTAAGCATATTCCAGTGTCCTTGAAACCTGCTCGCGCAGGTGAAAAGCATGAGGTACTTCATCTTCAATTGGAATGTATCCAAACTCAAGGTACGAAGTGAGTGAACGGCGTCCTTTCCCGTCGATGTATTCTTCCATGTTTTCCGGCGTTTCAAAAGCATTTTTACGCATAAAATGGTAAGCTTTTTCCGTATCGAATTCGAAACCTTTCATCAGGGCATCAGAAATAATGGAAATGCTGTGGTCGCCAATCATTGCTGAAGTATAACTGTTCCACATAGGAAAGATTGGAAGCCAGCCTCCTTGTTCAGCTTTAACAATCAGCGATTTCACCATATTTTCATAATGTTGGGGAGCAACCAGGCTTACCAGCGGCATTTGGGCACGGTAGATGTCCCAGTTTGAAAAGTCATCGTAATATTCATAGTCTTCCGCTTTATGAATTGTTGAATCGCCATCAAAACCGGGATATTCGCCATTCACATCGCTAAAAAGACGGGGGTGTAAAAGGCTGTGATAAAGGGCGGTATAAAATTTAGAAAGTTCATTTTCATTTTCTCCCTCAACATCAATTTTTGCCAGCATTGTATTCCACGTATTTTCAAGTTCCGTTTTTGTTTTTTCAAAATCCCAGTGCGGAATTTCTGTGGCAAGATTTTTACGGGCATTTTCAATGCTGGTGAAAGATGTACCCACTTTCATTTTTACACTTTCACCTTCATTCAGGTTGAAAAAAACATAGGCTCCAATATTTTCTTTTTGTTCCTGTTCTGCAGAATCATGAAAAAATTCATTTTCAGCATAAGTGCCTGTTCTGGCAATTTCTTTATCGAACTGCGCTACAAAATACCCTGCAAAACCTGCCGGTTTGCCATTCCCGTTGTATATGCGGTGAACAGGATTGTAGCCGGTAACTTCTCCTTTTTCCTTATCAATTTTTATATAACCTTCTCCTTCGTCGCTATTAACATCAATGATTACAGCGGCGTTTTCAGGCTCGAACCATGAGAAACGGAAAAAACCAGATCTTTTTGTTGCTGTAATTTCGGTAATAATATTGTTTTCGGGAAATATTCCTTTGTAATAAGCTGGAGATGAGGTGTCGGCATCGTACATGTATGTTGTTTGGCGCTGTGAAGGCATGAAGTTGAAATTACTTGCAACAGAGGTTGGGAAAAATGTAAAACTGCCGTAGTCCTGAACACACGATCCGCTGGTCCAGTGAGTAGCTCTGAAACCCTGCAGTGCCGGAGTTCCCCAGTAAAAAGGAGCAATACATTTTTCTTCTGATGCGTGGGTTTGCGGAGTCCACTGGGTCATTCCAAATGGGGCGGTAACAGCCGGAATGGTTTGCCCGTAATCTACGTGGTCGCCGGGTTTCTCGATAGAAGCGGGAGTGGTTGATTTCCAGGTTCCGATGAGCACATCAACATGCCGGAGGTAATTTTTTTCTTCTTTTTGTGAACAACTGACCAGAAAGGCAACAGCAAGTACAAATGCCGGAATGCGCAAAATTTTCATATAACAGGTTTTATAGGTTTAATAAATGAAAGTTCAAAAATAATAAAACGGATCAAATATGAACAGTAAAACCAAACTTAAAAAAGAAAAGATTTTGCTGTTGACTGGACCTGATCGCTAGCGAAAAGATATTTCATAAGAAAACAGGATTATAACAAATTAAAAAGTGCACAGATTTTTGATATGCCTTTGCCGCGTGTAATATTTTTTACCGGCGAAAGTCCCAGGAATTCTGTTCTGACCTGATTAACAATTTGAAGATTAAAATCGTTGGTTTTTGACAATTTCTTTTCCTGAATTTTTATAGCAATTGCAGTTTTTAATGTGGCTGCCCTTACCCGGGTTGTTAACGGCGAATTTTTTGCCGGGTGAATATGGATATATCGCTGGTTGCTGGCACCTTTTTTTATAATCCACATCGATTTGTCGGAAAGCTCAATTTTCCGGTATTTATTTGGCTGCAGCCATTCCTGGAATTTTTCAGGAGAATTAATTTTTCGGGTTTCAAAATAATATAAACATTCGTTGCAAATCTCGGTTACATTTAATTTTCCGTAATATAAATCAATCAGGTTATTTCCAATAACTTTCATTTCAGCTGTTACTGCAGGCCATTCCTTGTTTTGCCAGATTTTAAGCTGTTGGAATATAAATTCTAAGTGGTGCTTGTGTGGGTTAAACGTTAGCGGAAGTGGAATTTTATAAGCCATTTTCACATCAGGTAAAACATTTGTGTAATTTTACTTTAAATTACAAAAATGAAGCAAACGCCAAAACATAAATATTTTATTTTTAATGGTGAACTAAAGCCTGTTTCGGGTTTTGTTCCTTCAGAAAACGAGGGGGGTATTTATGAAGTTTTAAGGGTTGTGGAAGGTATTTCACTTTTTGCCGAAGAGCACATGGAGCGTTTTTATGCATCGGCAGCACTTGCAGGCAAGGCAATTCTTTATGAAAAGCAGAAAATCATCAGTTTTATTCAGAAATTAATTGATGCGAATGATGTTTCGTTTGGGAATATCCTTGTTTCGTGCAAAGTTAATCTGAAAGCTTATTTTATTGCACACCAGTACCCAAAAGCTTCTTGGTATAATACGGGTGTGAAATGTGGAATTTTACATGGCGAACGGCAAAACCCCCAGGCCAAGGTTTTTCAAACTTCAGTGAGGCAACAGGCTGATGAACTGATATCAGCCAAAGGTTTTTACGAAGTTATGTTGGTTGATAAATACAACCGTATTACTGAAGGAAGCCGGAGTAATGTGTTTTTTGTAAAAGATAACATTGTAGTTACGCCACCCCAAAATGAAGTTTTGTTGGGAATAACCAGGCAAAAAACTATTCAGCTGGCAACAGAATCAGGTATAAATTGTAAAGAAGAGAACATATTTTTGAATGACATCCCAGACTATCAGGCGGTTTTTATAACCGGGACATCGCCCAAAATTTTACCTGTTTCGCAAATAGACAACTTGATGTTTGATGCTCAAAACGATGTAATACAGTTACTTATGAAAGGATATGAAAAATTAACTTTCGAGTACATTTCAAAAAAATAACCGACATTAAATTCAATTGATTTAGGAGTAGTGAATTATTTTAAAACATTCAAAATCAATACATATATTTAAATTAAAAACTTTAAATAAATATACTCTAATTATAAAAGAATAACTAAATTTGTTAAAAAATGTATATATTGTTACATCTATTGTATAATAGTTGTTTTGATAGGATGAAATAAATTGTTAAATTGGTCTTTTAGAAATAAAATCTCAAAAATTAAATAATTATGAAAAAGTTTACGTTTCTCTTTTTGTCCCTGTTTATAATGGGAACTGCATTTGCCCAAAATGCAGATAAAAAATGGGCAATAGGATTAGGACCGGGTGTTTCGCAAAACCTGGAAAAAAATGAATTAAGTTTTCTGGGCGATTTTTATGTTAGCCGCTATTTAAGCCCCTCTTTCGATTTAATGTTGAAAGCCCAGGGTGGTTTTAATGACGATGGTGTTGATTACTTTAATCCTGTCCTGAATTTCAGGTTTAAATTTTTCAACGGCAGTATTTTATCTGAAACCAGCTCAATTCAGCCTTATTTGTATGCCGGCCCGGGGTACCTTATGGACAATATGCAAGAAGGGGTGAATTTTAATGCCGGACTCGGTTCAAAATTTCCCATCAGCCCCAATACCTCGCTTTATCTGGAAGCAGGATACATTCATGGTATTGAAGGTGAAAGGCATGTGGATGAAATTTTAACAACTGTCAATGATAACTTTATTAAACTTTCAGGTATTATTGAATTTGCAATTGGTGCAGCCAAAGATTCTGACGGCGATGGCGTTCCCGACAGATTAGATGAATGCCCCGACACTCCTCCGGGTGTTGAAGTAGATGAAAAAGGATGTCCGCTCGACCGTGATGGCGACGGCGTACCTGATTATAAGGATGATTGTCCGGATGAACCGGGAGAAGCCAGGTTTAATGGTTGTCCCGATTCAGATGGCGACGGAATCCCGGATAAAGACGACGATTGTCCTGAAACGGCCGGATTGGCTAAATTCAACGGATGTCCTGATACTGACGAGGACGGCGTTCCGGACCATAAAGATCAATGTCCCGATACTCCTAAAGGTTGCCCGGTTGATGAAGACGGATGTCCGCTTGACTCTGATAACGATGATGTAATTGACTGCGAAGACAGGTGCCCGACTGAACCAGGTCCTGCCGATAACGACGGATGCCCTGCTGAAGTTGAACTGGATATTCCGACAATCTACTTCGATTTCGACAAAGCTGAATTGAGGCCTGAAGCAATAACAGAACTCGATGAACTTGTTGAAACCCTGAGTGAAAGCAAAGAATATGAAATTGTTGTTGGTGGCCATACCTGCAACATCGGAACAAATGAATACAACATGGATCTTTCAGAAAGAAGAGCCCAGGCTGTTGTTAAATATTTGCTTTCAAAAGGTATCAGCAACACTTACGTTGGTTCAAATTACTATGGCGAAGAAGATCCTGCTGTTCCAAACACTTCTATTGAGAACAGAAGGAAAAACCGCAGAGTTGAATTTGAAGAAGCTACAATTGTAAAATAATATTGTTTAAATAATAGTTTAAAGAGAGCCTTGCCTTTTGGCAGGGCTTTTTCTATGGCATGCATTTGCCAAAAGTGTAAATTGTTATCTTTGTCGCTCACAAAAATCGTAGGCAATGAATATCGAGCAAGTAATTCATTCTGCAGTTGCAGAAACATTAAAAAACCTATACAATTTTGAACCGGCGGGTAAGTCAATACAGTTGCAAATTACCCGTAAAGATTTCGAAGGTGATATTACCCTGGTGGTTTTTCCTTTTTTGAAGCACTCGCGCAAAAGCCCGGAAGAAACCGGAAAACAAATTGGGGAATATTTACAGGCAAATGTTGATGAAGTAAAATCATTCAACGTAATTAAAGGGTTTTTAAACCTTGTAATTGCCGATAATTACTGGATTCGTGTTTTAAAAAATGCCCGGGAAGATGATACCTACGGAACAAAACAGGTAGGTGAGAATTCCAGGTTGATCATGGTTGAGTATTCATCGCCCAATACCAATAAGCCTTTGCATTTGGGGCACATTCGTAACAACCTGCTCGGTTATTCAATTTCAGAAATCCAAAAAGCAAACGGCAACAAAGTAGTAAAAACAAACATTGTAAATGATCGTGGAATTCACATCTGCAAGTCGATGGTTGCCTGGAAAAAATGGGGAGAGGGCAAAACTCCCGAAAATACCGGAACCAAAGGCGATCATTTGGTTGGGGATTTATATGTTGAATTCGATAAGCACTATAAGGCTGAAATAAAAGAATTAACCGACAAGGGTTTTACCCCGAAAGAAGCAGAAGCCAAAGCGCCATCAATTTTGGAAGCCCGCGAAATGTTACTTAAATGGGAAGCCAGGGATCCGGAGACCGTGGAGCTCTGGAAAATGATGAACAGCTGGGTTTACAAAGGTTTTGATGAAACCTACCGGAAGATGGGGGTGGATTTTGATAAAATTTACTATGAATCGGATACTTACCTCGTAGGAAAAGAAGAAGTATTACGAGGATTGAAAGAAGGTATTTTTTACAAAGAAGAAGATGGTTCAGTTTGGGCTGATTTAACCGAAGATGGCCTCGATAAAAAAATACTATTACGCAGCGACGGTACTTCTGTTTACATGACCCAGGATATTGGCACTGCAAAAATGCGTTACAACGATTATTCCATCGATAAAATGGTTTACGTAGTGGGTAACGAACAAAACTACCATTTCCAGGTTTTGTCAGTTTTGCTCGATAAACTGGGGTACGCATGGGGGAAAGATCTTTACCACTTTTCTTATGGAATGGTTGAATTGCCTTCCGGCAAAATGAAGTCGAGGGAAGGCACGGTGGTTGATGCCGATGATTTGATGGAAGAAATGATTGATGTGGCCCGAAACATGGCTGAAGAATTGGGCAAACTTGATGCCCTGACTGCTGAAGAAACAGAAAAAACATTTGAAATAATTGCTTTGGGAGCACTCAAGTATTTCATTCTTAAAGTCGATCCGAAGAAAAATATGCTGTTTAATCCTGAAGAATCGATTGATTTTAACGGAAACACCGGCCCCTTTATTCAATATACCTATGCACGCATACAATCGGTTTTACGTAAAGCAGCAGAAAAAAACATCAACCTGGCAAGCGATGCCGATGAAAATATCAGCATTTCCGATAAGGAAAAGTTAATATTAAAACGAATATCGCTGTTTCCTGATATTGTTGCCGAAGCCGGGAAAAATTACAGCCCCGCAGTAGTTGCCAACTATTGTTACGAACTGGTGAAGGAATACAACCAGTTTTACCACGACCATTCCATTTTAAACGCATCTGAAAATAATGTAAGGGATTTCAGGCTGGTTTTATCCGAAGCTGTTGGGAAAGTGATAAAAAGCGGTATGGCTTTGCTGGGGATTGAAATGCCCGAAAGAATGTAAAAAGGGGAACCACCCCCTTTTATTAAAATTTGATCTAATGGTTAAAGGAAAAGCATCCTTGTTATTATAATATTCTGTATTTTGCCGGAAGGTAACCCTCAAAATCTATTTTTTTTTGTTTTGGCAAAAAATACCTCAAACCATTTTCTTATTTACAAATAGATTGTATTTTTATGCAATGATTGTAATTCCTTGTAATTTAGGCGGATCAACCAATGTGTTGATACTTTCCCGCTAAATATTTTTTATTTTTTATAAAAATGAGGGTTACCTTTTTGAAATAAACCGAATTATATAATAGAAGGACATGAAAAGTTACACTGATGAACAAATCCTTAAAGGAATACTGAGACATGATAATTTGATATTGCAATACATTTATAAACAGTATTACTACAAGGTCAATCATTTTATTAAGAAGAATAGTGGGAGTGAGGAAGATGCTAACGATGTTTTTCAGGAAGCGATAATAGTAATTTATCGGAAGATTAAAGAAAACGATTTAGTTTTCGAAGCGAGTTCTTTTCAGGGATATTTATTTTCAGTATGCCGTTTTTTATGGCTCAAGCAGCTTGAAAAAATGCGTATAGAAAAAGAGAAAATAAATGACACCATGCCGTACCAGGAAGATTTATACGACGAAAACCTGGTAGAGCTGGTGAATAAAAATGAAAAGTATGGTTTATACCAGAAACATTTTAAAACCCTGAGTACAGATTGTCAGAAACTTTTACAGTTGTTTTTTGAAAAAGTCCCCTTAACGGAAATTGCTCAGATTATGGGGTATAAAGGAGAAAAATATACAAAAAAACGAAAATTCAAATGTAAAGAGATTCTGATTAGCAGGATAAAGCAAGATACAGAATTTAAAAAAATACTTGAAGATGGTACCTAAAACAAAGCTTTTTGAATTGATTGAGGATTATTGCTTAAATAATCTTGACAAACCCGAAAAAATCGAATTTGAAACAGAACTGAAAAAAAATGATGAATTACAGGAAGAAGTAAAATTCGAAGAAGATTTACACGCCGCCATTACTGAAGAAGACGTTCTAATTTTAAGAGAAAAACTCGGAAAAGCTGCAAAACATGCCGATGATAAAAACAAAAACGGCTCCTTCGCAATGCTCGACGGTTTTGCAGACATCCAGCAACTCACTTCCTCTGTTTCCCCCGACGAACTACTTGATTATTACGACTCGCTACCCAAAGTGCACGTTTATCAACACGAGCTTATTTCAAACGAAAACATCCACCAGTTCTACAAGGAACAAAAAGCTGCTGAACAGGAGGAGGAATTTTTAGATGAAGATTTTGATGATCTTGAGATTGAAGGACTTGAAGAAGCCCTGCTTGAAAAAGATATTTTGGACCTGCGCGATACATTGTCCAAAGTTTCTCAAACCGTTCAAATGCAGTTTTCAACCGAGGAAATTGACGAATACCTTAGTGGTGAATTAACCGGAAAAGAGCTGGAAGAGTTTGAAAATGAACTGAAAATTAACAGCACCCTGGAACGGGAGGTTAGAATTCACAGCGAGCTGGAAAATGCCCTCGAAGAGCTGGATGTTTTAAACCTCAGAGATGAAATTTCAAATTTAATGAATACTGAAACTTCATGGAATGTAAGTGAACAGGATATTGAAGAATTTATTGAAGGAACCCTTGAAGGGGAAAAACTGGAGAATTTTAATGACGAGTTGAATGAAAACACCGATTTAAAAGCTGAAGTTTCCCTGCGGAAAAATGTAGATAAATCGATTGGCGAAAAGGGTATTCTTACACTCAGGGACAAACTCTCGGCAACCAAGCGTGAAATTGAAACCAAGGAATTAAAATCAATTGTTCCCGATGCCAAAATCCATAAAATGCAATGGTGGAGGGCCGGTGTTGCCATTGTTGTAATTTTAATAGCTTTTGCCGGATTGCTTAAAAATGAGTTTACATCAACGGAACAATTATATGAAAGGTATTACCAAACACCAGAGTGGTCGCCCCAGAGGACCGTTTCGTCCGATGTAAGCTATTTACAGGAAGCAAACACCCATTATGCCAACGGAGAATACCAAAAGGCTATACAGCTTTACAATCAAGCGTTGAAAGGAAGCGCCGAAAAATATGTGTATAATTTTTACAAAGCTGCCAGCTTGCAAAATATGCAGAAATATGACAAAGCTGTTCCTGAGTACACAAAAGTGATAACCCAGGGCGATAATATTTTTATTGAAGAAGCTGAGTGGTACAGAAGTTTGTGCTACATAAAACTGGACTCGAAAGATAAAGCAAAAGAACAATTACTTGCAATAATTGACAGGAAAGGTTTTTATGAGAACGATGCAAAAGCCGTTTTACGAAGATTAAAATATTCATTCAAATAATTTAAGCCGTTAAACTTGATTCAACACATTTACTTTAAAACAACTGTTCTTTAAAATGCTGGCAACAAAAATTTAAACGTACACTTGAGAACCACACATTCTGAAAAGTTTGTACGAAATTTTTGAAATATTGAGATGAAAGAAATCGTTACTGAAAACCACACATTCTATCAGTACACTTATTTACGCGATTTTCTTAATCGAATAAATTGATCAATTGCAATGCCCAAAATGGCAAAAATTAGAAGTCCGAAGAAATAAATATCATAACTTCTGAATAGGGGCGTTGTATTTCCAATGCTGATATATCCCAACCAATAGTGGGGGTGTGCCATGCGCGGATTGGCTTCTTCGAGGTATTCCAGCTTTGCGAGCCGGAGCGCTTCATCTGTTGGGCGGCCTTTTTTCAGATAATTGTAGAACGAACTCATTATTTGCGTACCTGCGTTGTCTTCTACTTCCCACTGGGTCATAACAATTGAAGGACAACCCGCATACAAAAATCCCCGGGCAAGACTCATTACGCCTTCCCCCTTTTTTAAACTTCCACTTCCTGTATTACAGGCACTTAACACTGTGAGCCGGGCATTCAGGTCGAGATTGTAGATATCTGCAGTATTCAGCCATCCGTCATTTTCAGGGGTTTCGTTATTGTTTTGGGCAAAAGCAAAGCGCGAAAAAGCGGGCAGGGAGTCATTAATGAACGCATGCATTGCCAGGTGCAAAATTTCGAAATCGCCACTGTTTTCTCTGAAATTAAGTTCAGATGCTTCATTTCCCTTAAATACCTTTGTTTTAACTTCTTTTGCTATTAAATCAACCTCGCGCTGAACGCCGGGCAAAGGAATCAGGTTAATTTTTTCATTTTCAAATACCACTGTATCTGTTTTGTATTCAGGAGCAAAGGCCAAAACCTTGTTGCTGGCTTTTCGTGGCAGGTCGTTAAATTTAAAATGCAGATTGGCAGAATAAGCATAATTTACCGTATTATTCCGGATGAAATAGGGCAAACGTGCAAACTGTATTTGCGATGATGTATCGGGTAATTCAACCAGCAAGGCTTCAAATGGGATATAACTTAGTTTGCCGTCGGGAATAATTGTAATTTTTTTGTCGTGTATTAAAGCTGAAAAAGGCTCTATCAGTTTGTTGTAGAGTTTATGGGCAGAAACACAGTATTTTTTTGAGTCTTCATTTCGTGTGAATAAATACCGCGGATTGGACATGAAGCGGAAAGTACTTTCAATATCGGTGATAAAACCGGCTGAAATGTTTTGTTGGGTAAAGCTGAATTTTTCAGGTGAAATAAAAAACGTGTAAAGCTCAGGAATTGAATCGGTTTCGTTTAAAACATATTCAATAATTACTTCATTTTTAGTCAGATTTTGCTGAATTTCAGATATTACTGCCGACGAGCTGGCGTATTTTAATTCATAAAAATCGCTGTAATTTTTTTCGAGGTACTGGTTCAGTTCCTCACGTTGCTTTTTTAATTCGAAAAGCAATGAGTCGGTTTGTGCAATTTTTTCGGGATCAGGATTTTCTGATGAAGTTAAATTGTACAACTTCTCATTGTTTGAAGTAATTCTGAAATTGAGGTTGCGCTCCAGTTGGGTGAGGCTGTCAGGAATTAAACTGTTTTCTTTTGCCAGCTGGTCGGTGATCCGGTCGAAAACGGCACTGGATTTTATCCTTTCCGCGTTATTGAAGGCGAATTCCGCTATGTCCTGCTCATTATTTACTTCATAGGCTTTGAAAGCGGTCTGGATAATTTTATTGAAGGTTGCCTCTTCAAGCGCGCTGAGTTGAATTTTGCTTTCGTCAGAATATATCTCCCTGCGTGCCTGCTGAATAATGGCGGAAGTAACTTTGTAGTAATCGAGGGCATTGGTAAGCGACTGCGTGTATTGCGCCTGTTTTTTATCCTCGTAAACGTTGGCAATCTGGGCATACGTATCGGCAATCAGCTTTAAAAACTCCAGGGTTTGGGTAAGCGAAAGCGTTTGCCCCAAATCGAATGTGTCGCCTGAAAGCGCATTTAAATCGAAATTTAAGGCTTCCAGTCCTTTTTCATAACTTCTTATCGCCTCTTCAAGGTTGGCCGATTTTTGCTGCCTGAATTCGTCAATGTTTTTGGTTTCTACTTTCAGGTTTTCGTGGTAGATGCCAAGGGTTTTGAAGTAGAAAGCAAGATTCATTCCTTGTTTAATATCTTTTTCTTCAAAAATGCGATTAATTTTTTCAAGGATTTTTTCCGCCTCATTAAATTGATTGGTGTAAATTAAAAATGTTGCATAATTAATATATTCAAAAACTACATTTAAATTAGTTTTAGAATAAATTTCTTTTGCGTAGTTTATTGCCTCATTATAACTGTTTTTTGCCTTTCTGAAATTATTTATTTCTTGCTGAGTAGCAGCGTTTAAACTTAAAAAATATAATCGAGTGTTGGAGGTGGAGTGTGAAATATATTTTTCTGTAATTTGTAGAACTTCTTTGTAATTGTCTAACTGAAAATGAATATTGGCAATATTGTAATAAATGTCAGCAAGACCTTGTTCATCAATTTTTTTTTGTTCTAAATATATTGCAGCTGCTCTTTGGTAATAGTCAAGAGCTGTATTGTAATCCAAGGAGTTTAAATAAACATTTCCGATGTTGTTATATAAATTAGCAAGAGGAATTTGATTACTTTCAGAATTTGATAGATAAGATTTCTCAGCTAACAGAAAAAATTCGACAGCAGTATCAAAATCGCCTAAATTTCTGTAAGTAATTCCTAATGCATTATACAACCTGCCGGTTTCAATACTAAATTCCCCAAATAGTTTTTTATTGAGATTTAAAGATTTTTTGAAAAAATTTTCTGCTTCAATAAAACGGGAATTTCGGAAGTGGTTTAATGCCTCATTTCGGAATTCAACTGCCCTTAATGAATCTGTTTTAAGATTTTGATTCTGAGCGTTTATGCTGGTCTGAATTAAAAGGAGGGATAAAAGAAATTTTACAATTTTCGTTCGCATTATAATTACGTTTTGGCCGTCATCAAAATTACGCTTTTAAAATTTTTTTCCAATTCGAGGGTTACCTTTTTCCATTTTTCGGAATATATATATAGAATGTGTGTTTTTCAAGTTTAACGGTTTAAATTAATTTGTGATGAAAAAGTTTTTTGCAAGTACAGAAGAAAAAAAGAATTTCAAAAGTTTTGACGTATTAACTTCTAACGAAATGCTGCAGGTCCGCGGTGGCAGTGATGTGAAACCGAATACCCGCGAAAAAGATATTTTCGATTTTGGCGAGGAATAAAAAACCTGGTTTTCATAGTTTTAAAAGAATGATGTGTGCTGATTTGTACCTGCACTCCGTTATTTTTTTATCCTTTTACCCTTAAATAAGGGATATTTTACGTACGAACATTCCAATGATCCGTTAAAAAGCGTATTTTTTTGAGCGGGTTTAAGGCCTATGTTTTTGAGGTACTCTTTTGATGATGTCAGTACCCAGGCGGTATTGCCTGCAAACTGATGTTTCATGCGTTCCCCCAGTAAACTGT
Organism: Tangfeifania sp.; assembly: GCF_055108615.1. NCBI lineage: Bacteria > Pseudomonadati > Bacteroidota > Bacteroidia > Marinilabiliales > Prolixibacteraceae > Tangfeifania > Tangfeifania sp. Next base: position 38,993 of record NZ_JBSQIC010000010.1, read on the forward strand.
ACAACTTATCGATATTTTGCTGCTTTAATCTTTCGCCGTACGGAGGATTGACGATTAACGTAGCATTTTCGCTGTTAATCTCCAGGTCTTTTATGTCCGAAGTTTGAAATGAGATGTTGGCATAAACCCTTGCCCGTCGTGCATTGGTTTCTGCATTTAAAACATTGCTTCGCGATATGTCAGACGCAAAAATTTGTTTTGAAAAAGGAGTGATTTTTTGTTCCTCCTTAATTTTTTCAAATAATGACTCATCATAATCCGCCCATTCCATGAATGCATAATTTTTCCTGAACCTGCCTGCCGGGATATTTTGTGCAATCATTGCAGCTTCAATCGGCAGAGTCCCCGAACCGCACATCGGATCAATAAAATCAGAATTGCCGTCCCAGCCCGAAAGCAAAATCATGCCTGCTGCCAAAACTTCGCTCAGGGGAGCTTCACCCTGTTTGGTGCGGTAGCCTCTTTTGTGCAACGATTCACCCGAGCTGTCAATTGAAAGGCTGCATCTGTTTTGACTGATATGAGCGTGAATTATGACTTCCGGATTTTGGGTATCTACATTTGGTCTTTTCCCTTTCTTTTGCCGAAAATAATCGGCAATGGCATCTTTTACCTTCAACGAGGCAAACATCGAATTTCGGAAGTCATTCGAATGAATTACGGTGCTGTTAATGGCAAAACTCTGGTTGATGTTCAAATATTTCTCCCAGTTAATTTTTTTGCATTTCAAATAAAACTGATCCACATCTTTAAACTGAAACGAATCAATTTCTTTCAGAATACGCAGCGCAGTCCTCAGGTAATAGTTTGATTTATATATTAATTCCTTGTTGCCTTCATAAAATACTGCTCTCCGGCCCTGGTTGATATTTTGTCCGCCGATGTTTTTGATTTCGTTGGCCAGAACAGGCTCAAGCCCTGAAAATGTTTTGGCTATTAAGTTATATTTTTCCAAGATATTTGTTTTTTGATGATTTAGATTCCTGAGCCATCTGCAAAAGTGGTTGATTTAGGTCGCGATTGCACAATTCTTGATTTTGGCGGAATATCTCGTGTAACCCAAACATTACCACCAATAACCGAGCCTTCCCCTATTGTGATGCGGCCGAGAATTGTGGCTCCCGAATAAATGACAACATTATCTTCCACAACAGGATGCCTCAGGATTCCCTTAATCGGTTTTCCTTCATCGTCGAGCGGAAAGCTTTTGGCACCAAGGGTAACGCCCTGGTAGATTTTTACATTATCTCCAATGATGCTGGTTGACCCGATAACAACGCCTGTGCCATGGTCAATCGTAAAATTTTCACCGATTTTGGCGCGCGGGTGAATATCGATTCCCGTTTCGCTGTGCGCCATTTCCGATATAAAACGCGGAATCAGCGGTATTTCCAGCTCCAGTAACTTGTGGGCAACCCGGTAATTTGTGATTGCCCGGATGCCCGGATAGCAAAAAATGACTTCCCCGAGGTTCCGTGCTGCCGGGTCGTTAATGTATGTAGCATTCACATCAGCAACCAGTTTCCGTCGAATTTCGGGTAGGGTTTCAATAAAAATGGCAGCAGTCTCTTTTGCCCTTGCTTTGTGTTTATCAATTTTTTCGGCATTATCGTCCTGGCATTCAAAACACATTCCCGCAAGGATTTCTTCACTTAAGAGTTCGTGTAATTCATCCACATAAACTCCCATGTAGTAGTGGGTGGTGTTGGGCCTTAACGATGTGTTGCCAAAATAACCGGGGAAAAGTATTTCCCTGACCATATCAATAACTTTCTGCAGTTTGGCAATGGATGGCAGGGGTTCTCCCAGCCGGTGTTCATGACAAACAACATTGTAGGTTTTGGGGTCACTCAGACTTTCTACTGTTTTCGAAATTCTATCTTCAAATTTTTGTCTTGGCATAATATTGAACTATTTTTCTTTACTGCAATATCTGAATTTAATAGGGTAATGTTTTTATAAATGCAATTATTTTTTCGAACAATCCTGAAATGAATCAGTTTAACCTTAACTATTCATCTGAAGCAGGTATTGCAATGCATTATTATTTCGTTCCTGGTTATTTCCACTTACAATTTTGAAATTGAAATTGTAGGCTTTAATCGTTTCGATGTATTTTTTCTGAAGGATTTCGCGTTGTTCTCCACCGTTTTCTCTTACGGGATCGGGAATCCAGGGTAAATCAGTGTCGCAAACCAGAAATAAATCTACCGGTGTGTTTTTAATTTGTTCGTCGAGCCACGAGGGCAAATGGTTAAAAACCACTTCAAACCAAATTTTTGTGATAATCAGCCAGGTATCAAGAAAAATGCAGGGTTCACCTGGATTTTTGGTTAGTATCGTTTTTAAGCGTGAAACCTGTTCGTGTGCAATCAGCTCAACATCATCGTAGGTATATTTTCTGTTCAGGTTTTCAATGTATTCACGGGCAAACTCGGGTAAAAACGGGGCATGGAAATAATTGGCCAGCCATTCTGTAAGGACACTTTTCCCTGTTGATTCGGCTCCTGTTATAACAATTATTTTTTGAGATGCTTTCATCTTTCAATTATTTACTCCACTTGCGCACAGTTGGATTAAATTTATCAGCGTGTGCAAAAAACTCATGCTTTCTCCAAACCGGATTTTAATTCTGATTTGTTCAAATCCTTCTTCCACTCCAGGTATCCAACAATTGCCATAATGGCATAAACTATAAACAACACAACCGTTGGCCAAAGATTTTTGTAAACATATAACCCGGCTGAAAAGAAGTCAACAAAAATCCAGATAAGCCAGTGCTCAATATATTTTTTCGCCAGCATCCACGTGGCGGTTATGCTCAAGGCAGTTGTCAACGAGTCCATTACCGGAACTGTCGAATCGGTAAATCTTTTCAGGATAAAAATTAAAAACAGGAAAATAAGCAGGGTTACAATTGCGGATTTCACCAAAACCCATTTTTTTATCCTGGTAACGGGAACCTGTTGTTCGCTGTTCCGGGCTGCTTTTTTCTCGCCTTTTAACCAAAAATACCACCCGTAAATGCTTATAAAAACATAATAAACCTGCAGGCCCATATCGGCATAAAAACCTGACTGAAAAAAAACGACGATGTAAAGCACCGATGTTAAAAGCCCTGTGGCCCACGTTAAAATGTGCTGCCTGATGGAAAAGAGGATGTATAATAAACCCAGTATGGCACCAATTAATTCAATTTTATTACTCCACAACCAGGTGGTTAAAGTTTCTGCCATGGTTTATTTACTCTGCCGAAACCAGTAGATTATTGTATTGTTCCTGATTTTTTATCACCTCTAAAGCTTTGCGGATTGCATCATCGTCTTCGTTAATGATTTTATAGAAATCATCTCTCGAAAAAATATCGCGTGCAATCAATGCTTTAATTTCTCTTTCCATATTCCCCCTGGTAAAGTCGAGGCTTTCCTGGTCTCTTTCAATACCTTCTTTTTCGCCGTTGGCAACAATTGTATTTACCATTTCGTCAGTCACTTCAAAATTTGTGTTGAAGTCTTCAAATTCAGCGTATTTCCGTTTAATTTTTGAACGGTTTTTATCTACGTAGTCGAGTACAAAATTGTAAACAACCTGATTGCGCCTTAACCTGTTATAGTAGCGGAAATAGCTTGATGTATCCATGGGGACGAAAATATCGGGCATCACCCCGCCTCCGCCGTAAACAGTACGGCCGTTAATAAGCGTTTTGTATTTCAGTGAATCGACCAAATTTATACTGTCTTTACTGAAAAACTCTCCGGCGGCCATGCGTTCAAACCTGTCCCTGAGGTAATCTTCAGTACCATTGTCGTAAGGTTTCTGAATGCATCTTCCGCTTGGCGTGTAATAGTGAGCAGTAGTGAGCCGAACGACTGATCCATCAGTTAAAAAATAGGGTTTTTGAACCAATCCTTTGCCAAACGAACGGCGCCCGATAATCAGACCGCGGTCCCAGTCCTGAACAGCACCGGATACAATTTCGCTTGCCGATGCGGAAGATTCATTAACTAAAACTACCAGATTACCATTTTCGAAAATGCCTGAAGTAGTAGCGTTGTATTCTCTTTTGGGTTCATTAGTTCCCTCGGTGTAAACAATTAACTTGTTATCTTCCAGGAACTGATCCGATATTTCGATAGCTGTTTTAAGGTACCCACCTCCGTTACCACGTAAATCGAGAATTAGATTTTCAATATTTTGCTGGTTAAGTTGATTCATCGCTTCGGTAAATTCATCGGTAGTTGTGGCCGAAAATTTATTGAGTTTAATGTAGCCTGTTGATTCATCAAGCATATAGGCTGCATCGAGGCTGTTTATAGGAATTTTGTCGCGGATAATTTTAAATTCGAGCATTTCATCGGAACTTTTCCGTACTACTTTAATTTCTACTGAGGTTCCTTTTTCCCCACGCAGCAGGTCAAAAACATCGCTGTTTTTAATTCCTGTGCCTGCAATATTTTTGCCGTCCACTTCAACTATGCGGTCCCCGGCGCGTAATCCCACTTTTTCTGAAGGACCGCCCGGGATTGTTGTTGTTACCAGCAAGGTGTCTTTAAATATGTTGAATGAAATTCCAATCCCTTCGAAATTACCCTGAAGCGGTTCGTTCATTCTTTGCACTTCTTCTTTCGAGATATAAACCGAATGTGGGTCCAACTCGCTTAACAGGTGCACTATGGCTTTTTCTGTGAGTTCGTCAATGTTGGTAGTGTCAACATAATAACTGTCAACAAGCCGCAACAAACGGCCAAATTTTAACTGATTTTTTTGAACTGATTCCTGTGCATTCAAAAGGGCAGGTGCCAATACAAACAATGTTATCAGGAGTAAAAAATTCTGATGCCATTTTTTTATATTCCGGTGATATGTCATCTTAAATTTCGTTTTAATTTATACTTTGAGTTTCAATTATCACGCCAAACTATCTGACGTTCTTAATTCAAAAAACGATTATTCCCACTCTATTGTTGCGGGTGGCTTCGAGCTGATGTCGTAAACAACACGGTTAATTCCTCTCACCCGGTTGATGATTTCATTGGACATTTTTGCAAGAAAATCGTACGGAAGATGAACCCAGTCGGCAGTCATTCCATCGGTTGAGGCAACCGCGCGCAGCGCTACCGTGTTTTCGTACGTTCGTTCATCGCCCATAACTCCAACCGATTGTATGGGCAGCAAAATTACGCCTGCCTGCCAAACTTTGTCATATAATCCCCAGTTTTTTAATCCGTTAACAAAAATGGCATCGGCTTCCTGCAGAATTCGCACTTTTTCGGGAGTAACATCGCTCAGAATTCTGATTCCCAAACCTGGCCCCGGGAACGGATGACGGCCCAATAATTCTTGTTTAATATTGAGCGCTTTCCCCACGCGTCTCACTTCATCTTTAAACAGCAACCGAAGTGGCTCCACAACTTTTAGGTGCATTTTTTCAGGAAGTCCTCCCACGTTGTGGTGCGATTTAATTGTGGCCGAAGGGCCGTTTACCGACACCGATTCAATCACATCGGGGTAAATAGTACCTTGTGCCAGCCATTTTACATCCTTTATTTTTTTTGCTTCGGCATCGAACACTTCGATGAAGTTCCGGCCAATTATTTTTCGCTTCTCCTCCGGGTCGGTAATTCCCCTCAGGTCGTTCCAGAATTTATGTTTGGCATCTACTCCAATTACATTCATCCCCATATCTTCGTAAGAGTGCAAAACATTTTTAAATTCATCTTTTCGTAACAGGCCGTTGTCCACAAAAATGCAGGTGAGGTTGCTTCCAATGGCTTCATTTAAAAGCACTGCTGTAACTGACGAATCCACTCCGCCAGAAAGGCCAAGAACAACTTTGTCGCTGCCAAGTTTTTCGCGAAGTTCTTTGACGGTCGTTTCTACAAACGACAGGGGGGTCCAGCTTTGTTCGCATTCACAAATATCAACTGCAAAGTTTTTCAGCACCTGCTGCCCCTCGGTTGTGTGGTAAACTTCGGGGTGAAACTGAATGGCGTAGGTTAATTCGTTATCGATTTTATAGGCTGCAAAATTTACATCTTCGGTTGAAGCCACAACTTTGAAATTTTCCGGAAGTTTGGTGATGGTATCTCCATGCGACATCCAAACCTGGGTGTGCAGGCTGACATCGTGAAACAACGGGCAGTCGTTATCGATGAATCCTAATTTTGCCCTTCCGTATTCTCTTGAATCGGATGGTGCCACTTCGCCACCAAAAAAGTGAGCCATGTATTGTGCCCCGTAACAAATTCCAAGCACTGGTATTTTGCCTTTTATTTTTGATAGATCAGGCTTTGGAGCTGCTTTGTCGCGAACAGAAAAAGGACTGCCGGAAAGAATCACACCTTTTACGGTCTCGTCAATTTCCGGGAAATGGTTAAATGGGTGGATTTCGCAATAAACATTGAGCTCACGGATTTTTCGGCCTATTAGCTGCGTGTACTGTGATCCGAAATCGAGAATCAGAATTTTTTCCTGCATTGATAATAATTTATAATGAATGCTTCCGTTCAAAAAACAAAAGTAAAAATAACAATGTAAAATATATTCCGTTGCAGCTGAAAAAGTTGAAAGTGTTAACATGCAGGCATCATTACTACTTTTAAACGGGTTCGACCGGATTTCTTTTATTAGCATTATACTTAAACTGTTTCTGAATCTAAAATTATTTTGAAATAACAGCGTTTTCAATTAAGGGATGATCATTTATTATTATTTTTGAACGAATTTTAAAACCGGTTTTTTAAAATGAAATTTTCTCAGCCGTTAATTATCGTTTTTTTCTTTTTGGCCTTTAGTATCGGGGGAAATGCCCAGCAATTGAAGGAAAACGAACTGGTGGTGATAAAAGGAGAAAAATATATATTACACCAGGTACGCACCGGCGAAACAATCTATTCCATCACCCAACGGTTTAATGTGGACAGCAATGAACTGGTTACCCATAATCCTGAATTATCAGATGGCCTGAAAATAGGTGAGATTTTAAAAATTCCTTACCGCGAAGAAGCTGATCTCAGTGAAAAACCAATTTACCAGAAAGGAGATCCTTCAAAATTTATTTTCCATACCATTTCTTCCCGAAAAGAGACGCCCTATTTTATTGCCAAACAATACGGGATAACTGTTGAGGAAATATATGCCTACAATCCTGAAGTACAGCGATTCAAAAAAGGTATAAAATTACGTATTCCGCGTTGGCAGGTCGCGGAAGAACAGCCGGACGAAACCGGACAATTACCGACCGTAGAAAAACCTTTGGAGCAGGACGATGGCGACCAGCTGATTAAACACGAAGTTGCCAGGGGAGAAACGCTGTATTCAATTTCGAAAAAGTATAACGTATCGCGAAGCGAAATTCTTTTTTATAACCCCGGAGCCAAAGATTTAAAGGCCGGAAGCATTATTTACCTTCCGCAAACCGAACAAACCGTTTCAGAAAAAACAGGCAGGCCTGATGAAGCTATTTCGCAGTTGCAGGAAGATGAACAAGTACCTGATGAAAGTGAAGGATTTGGCATTGAAAGTGTTTCAGGGAAATATTTTACACACACCATCGTGTCGGGTGAAACACTGTGGGGCATTTCTCAAAAATACAATGTTGATGGAGATGAGCTGAAAAGGCTGAACCCGGTGTTGGAGAGTGGTTTTCCGGCAGGCGTTTCAATTAAAATTCCGGTTGAGGAGCAGGAACTGACCAGCCCGGAACCCAAAAACGAAGAGGCGTTTATCAGGCACAATGTTGCACGGGGCGAAACTTTATTTGGATTGGCAACAAAATATAATATTTCAATTCCTGAAATCCGGAAATTTAACCCGGCCCTTGAAAACCGAAACCTGGTTTTTGGTGAAACCATTTTAATTCCGAGAAAACCAGATGAAGAAATTGCAACTTTCATGGAAGAGAAAGAAAAAGATTCCGTTTTTGTTGCTTCTGAAGAACCGGAGTTCGATACCGATTATTACGAGGTTGAGCTGCCCGGGCAAATACCGGATTATTGTCTTCCGGCGATCAGTGAAAGTTATGTAGGCCAGGTTTACGATGTGGCTTTGTTTCTGCCTTTTTATTTGTATGCGAATGATACTCTCAACCGGGAAATTATTATGCCGGACACCACCCAAATGAACGACCTTGCTTTTTCTGATAATCCATTAATTGATGAATTACCGGAAGAGACTGACACTTTAATTGAACAGGAGCTGACCCAGGAAATGTTTCACGGCTTTTACAGGAATAGTGAAGATTTCCTTCAGTTTTACGAAGGGGTACTTCTGGCAATTGATTCCCTGGAGCAGGAAGGAATGAATATCCGGTTGCATGTTTTCGATACACAGCAAAATCCGGATTCAATCCGGAAGTTTATTTACAATGAGGAATTTTTGGAAACCGATTTAATAATTGGCCCGGTTTATCCTCAGGTACAGCAGGAGGTTTCTGAAATATCCGCTAAAAACCGCATTCACATGGTGTCGCCGCTGGCATCGCAGTCGTCCGATCTGCAAAGCAATCCGTATCTTTTTCAGATAAATCCGTCGCGTGATTATCTCGCTGAAAAAACTGCTGAATTTATCGCAGAGGAATATTTTAACAGTAATTTCATTGTTTTTGAAGCCGGTGACCAAAATAACGCGGATGCCGAAAGGGTAGTTAAACTGACAAAAGAAAGATTGTATCAGTCAGGGTACTGGGGACAACAGCAGGGCGTTAACTTTAGTGTTTACGATTTTAACAGCGAAGGGCCTTTTGGTTTTGGCCGGATCTTGTCGCGTACTAAAGAGAATGTTGTTTTTGTGCCTTCACTTAACGAAGGCGAAATTAGCGTGGCACTTTCCAATATAAATAACATGGCCGGCGATTATTCAATTACGCTCATCGGCTTTAACAAGTACGAACAATTCAGCAGCATCGATTTAGAGTATTATTTCAACTTGAAACTGCACTATATTGATCCTTACTGGATTGATTACGAAGAACCGGCAACCATCCGGTTCATTAATAAATTCAAGGCGAATTTTCATACTGAACCTGACAATTTTGGTGCGCAGGGTTACGATGTTGCTTTTTATTTTCTGAACGCGCTGAAAAATTACGGGAAACACTTTGAAGCGTGCCTTCCTTACATGCGAACCAATCTGGTTCAGGGAAATTACCGGTTTGAAAAAGTATCTCCTTTTGGCGGCTACATGAACAAGGGCGTTTCGGTAATTAATTACCAGCGCGATTACGATGTGGTGCGAAAAAGAATAATTGGCAAAAGCCGCATTGCACAACAATAGTATTTGATTTTTTTAATCGGAATTATCAGTTTGGGGATGGTTTAAGTTTCCGGGAAACTACAATCGGGTTTCCGGACATTCATAATAAAAACAAAAAGCAGTTGCTTTCAAATTAAAAGAATAATGTTGAATGGCAAACTGCTTTTTTATTTTGGTAAACCCTGCTTTACAATTATTTCAGCCCGTTGGCAAGCATGTAATAGATTTCATTCCAGCGCAGCTCTTTTTTGAACTCATCAACTTTTGTGTTTTTGTTGATAACAACAAATTCAACATCGGCATACTCGGCAAAAGTCTCGATGTATTCCGGTGTCAGGGCCAGGGTGAAAGTGGAGTGGTGTGTTCCGCCGGCGTAAATCCATGCCGCTGCTCCGTCTGCCAGGTTGGGGTGCGTTTTCCAAAATGCTGACGAAACGGGTAATTTGGGCATTTTTTCAAGTGGTTCAATCACGTCGAGCGTGTTTACAATAAAGCGGAAACGGTTGCCCATATCTATTAATGTAACATTCATGGCATCTCCAGTGGTGCTTTCAAAAACCAAACGTGCCGGGGCATCTTTGCCGCCAATTCCCAGCGGATGAACTTCAAGGCGTGGTTTTTGGGCTGCAATCGACGGGCAGATTTCCAGCATGTGAGCGCCCAATACGGCTTCATTTTGCGGATCCATGTGGTAGGTGTAATCTTCCATAAACGAGCTGCCGCCTTCCATTCCGGCCGACATCGTTTTCACAATCCGCAGCATGGCAGCCTGTTTCCAGTCGCCTTCGGCACCAAACCCGTAACCCGCAGCCATCAACCGCTGCGATGCCAGTCCCGGCAGCTGGTCGAGCCCGGTCAGGTTTTCGAAGTTGGTAGTAAAGGCTTTGAAATTTCCTTCTTCCATAAAACGTTTCAGGGCAATTTCGTAACGTGCCTGAACCCGGACATTTTCGTGGTATTCATTTCCGGGTTTGCAGTTTTCTGCCACATCGTATAGCTTTTCATATTCTTTGTAAAGCTCATCAACCTCGGCATCGGTTACTTTTTCCACTTGTGCCACCAAATCCCCGGGGCCGTAGGCCGAAATTTGCCAGCCAAACTTAATTTGGGCTTCCACTTTATCGCCTTCAGTAACGGCTACTTCGCGCATGTTGTCGCCAAAGCGGGCCACTTTCAGTCCCTGCGAATCGGCCCAGCCAATGGCCGTGCGGCACCAAACGGCAATCTGATCCTGTACTTTTTCATCCAGCCAGTGACCAACCACCACTTTGCGGTTTTTGCGCATCCGCGAATTGATAAAACCATACTCGCGGTCGCCGTGCGCACTTTGGTGCAGGTTCATATAATCCATGTCGATTTCGCTCCAGGGCAAATCGCGGTTGAACTGGGTATGCAAATGCATGTAGGGTTTGCTCAACGCTTTCAATCCGCCAATCCACATTTTGGCCGGCGAAAAAGTGTGCATCCAGGTTATAACACCAATGCAATTGGGGTTGGAACTTGCCTGTACACAAATGTCCAGAATTTCGTCGGGTGTTTTAACCACTGGTTTAAATACAATATTTACCGGTAATTTTCCGGAAGCATTCAAACCCTTTACAATTTCTGCCGAATCGGCATCTACCTGTTTTAATGTTTCTTCGCCGTATAAATGCTGGCTGCCTGTAACAAACCAGATTTCGAACTGATTAAAATATATCATGTTTTATTGTTTAAAAATATTGAAGCTAAATGTAAAAAAACTTCTTTAAAAGTAAAAATTACACTTATAAAAATTATTAATTATTGGACTTTTGGGTTTTGAGCAGATGATCGGCAGTTTCTCTGATCAGCTGCCATGTTTCCTTCACATGTTTTTTTTCGGTATGGGTTTGCCCAATGCTCATGCGCAACACAACCCGGTCGTTCAGTTTGGTGTGTGTGAAAAACGCTTTGCCGGTGTCGTTTACCGCGTTCATTAATTTCATATTGAAATCATCATCTGATTTATGCCGGAAACAAACCAAATTGAGCGGTGGTTCCACAACGATTTCAAAATCATCCGATTCTCTAACCCAGTTGGCAAAATTCTGAGCCATTTCCACATGTTTCCGGATGTGGTATTGCAATCCTTCTGCGCCGTAGTGCCGGATAACAAACCATAGCTTGAGCGAGCGGAATCGCCGGCCAAGCTGCACGTGCCAGTCGCGGTAATCGAATACTGCACCCGTTTCGGTGGCTTTGTTTTTCAGGTATTCAGGCAAAATGGAAAAGGTATTGATGAGTTCGTTGCGGTTGGCTACCCAAAACACGTCGCAGTCGAAATTGGTAAACATCCATTTGTGCGGGTTGAAACAGTAGCTGTCGGCCAGTTCCACGCCATCCTTCAGGTACCTGAATTCGGGGCAGGCCATTGCAGTTCCGGCCATAGCGGCATCAACATGCAGCCAGCAATTTTCCGCCCGGCAAATTTCACCGATTTTCCGCACAGGATCAATGGCGGTGGAGGAGGTGGTTCCGATTGTTGCGCACACGAAAAAGGGCAGGAGCCCGTTTTTTTTGTCTTCCTGAATTTGCTGCTGAAGCAATTCGGGACGCATGGCAAATTGGTCGTCCACGTCAATCATTCGCAGGTTTTCGCTGCCAATTCCGGCCATTTTAATGGCTTTCTCGAGCGATGAATGGGTTTGCGACGAAACATAAGCCACCAGTTTTTGCCGTACACCGGTTTTGTTGGATTCGTATTTCGTAGCGCGTTCTCGGGCAGCAATCACTGCGGTAAGTGCCGAAGTGGAGGCGGTGTCCTGGATAACTCCGCCGCCGGTGGAAGTAGATTTAAATTTTTCAGGCATGTCCATCATTTCGGCCAGCCAGTCGAGTACACGGGTTTCCAGTTCGGTAGCTGCCGGGCTGGTGGCCCAAATCATTCCCTGAACGCCCAGTCCTGAAGAAACCAAATCACCCAAAATAGAGGGAAACGAAGTGTTGGACGGAAAATAAGCATAAAAATTGGGCGACTGCCAATGGGTAATTCCCGGCATAATCTTCTCATCCAGGTCGTGCATAATTTGGCTGAAAGGTTCGCCTTTTTGTGGTGGATGTTCGGGTAATGAGACTTTAATTTCCCCCGGCTCAACCTGCGACAAAACCGGGTATTTTTCAATGTTCTCGTAGTAATCGGCAATCCAGTCGATAATTTTTTTCCCTTCTTCTCTGAATTGTTGTGGGGTAAGGTGATAATTCTTCATTTTAATATTTTTTTGATAATCAATTTTTTTGAATTTTGGCCAGACCTGGGGAGGTTTTTTCGTTCTATAATCAATATCTTACTTCAAAACTGCTGAAATTTTCCAATTCGGGCATTGGGGTTTTCGAGAGGTTTTTTACCCGTGCCATGGACGGGCCCATGCGCAGATAATCAATAAAAGTTTCAATAGCTGTTTCATCCCCCTGTGCCATAGCCACAACGCTTCCCTGCGGCGTGTTTTTCACCCAGCCTTTTATGTTTAGCTCGTCTGCTTTCTTTTGAACAAAATAGCGAAATCCTACACCTTGCACTCGTCCGCTGATTTCAATTTTGTATTGTACCACTACTATTTTTTTTATTAGTGAATTAAAATTACAAAAATCGCAGGGAATAAAAGGATATCCATAAAAAATTCAGTTCACTGCTCAACATTTTGCGATAAAAAGCAGTTTATTTTTTTAGAAAGGTTTTAAATAAAAGTGTATTTTTGCAAACCAAAAGAAGGAGAGTAATATGGAAATTTTAAAAATAATTTTGCTTGCAATAGCACTGGTTTCAATTGCGTTGCTGGGGCTTTCCACACAGATTTTACTAAAAAAAGGGGGCAAGTTTCCGAATACCCATGTGGGGGGTAACAAATACCTGAAAAAACAAGGCATTCATTGTTACCAAACCCAGGATAAAATCGAACAGAAAAATGCCAGGGAAGAGGTAGATTTCAAAGATGTTAAAATAATAAAAGTTAAATGAATCCCGATAGCGTAGCGTATCGGGATAAATGAGATGAATACTTCAATCTCACATCGTTATAAGAAGATTCTGAATTTGATATCCCTGCAACTTTGTTGCAATAAAGCTCATTTCACCAGGTACTCCTGAAAACTATCCGACATGTAAACCTGGTTTTTCCCATCCGCGCCTGCATAAATAAAATAAACCTTAATTTCGGGATGCTGTGTTGCAATTTCAATGCTTTTGTCAAGGCCTAACACCATGAAAGCAGTGGCAAAGGCATCGGCGGTCATGCAGTTGTCGGCTAAAACGGTGGTGCTTAAAAGACTGTGTTGTACCGGGTAACCGGTTTTGGGATCGATGGTGTGGGCATACCTTTTCCCGTCTTCCTCGTAAAAATTGCGGTAGTTCCCCGAGGTGGCCAGCGCGTTTTCGGGCAGTTGCACTTTCGCCTGCAAATCGTTGGAAGCAAAAAAAGATGTTTCATCGGGCTTACTGATACCAATGGTCCACACGCGTCCTTTTTCGTTTTTACCTTTTGCCACCACTTCGCCGCCAATTTCCACCATGTAGTTTTCGCAGCCTTTCTCTTTCAGAAATTCACCCAGCAAATCGCAGGTGAAGCCTTTGGCAATGGCGCTCATATCGAGTTTCATGTTGGGATTTTCCTTTTCAATTCGGCCGTTTTCAAGTTTTAGTTTCTTGTAACCGGTAATTGCTTTCAGGCTGTCCACAATTTCCTGCGTCATTTTTTTCTTGTCCTCCGGCCCAAAACCCCACGCATTAACCATTGGTCCGGCAGTAATGTCAAATGCCCCGTTGGTAATTTCCGAAATTTCCATCGATCGGTTATAGCATTCCAGAAACAACGGTTCGGGTTTAATCCGCTCATTGTTGTTGATTCTGGAAATGGTGGAAGTGGGTTCGTAAGTGGAAAAGATTTGATTGTATTCGTTTAATTTTTTTGTGATATCTTCCTGAAAATCTTTTCCATTGGGACTTTCATAAACAATGTGATACATCGTTCCATACACAAATCCCTGGTTGTAAATGTATTTTGAAGGCACTTCGCTGCAGGAACTGAAAACTACAGCAAGGCTGAAAAATAAAAGCAATTTTAATTTCATCTTACAAGATATTGACTTGAAGGCGAAATTAAGAAAATGAATTTAAACATTGCTCATTCGGCCTTAATATCATAAGCCATTAAAGCAGTTGTATGTCTGATATATAAAATACCGTTGTGAATGACCGGGTGTGCCCAGAATGGCCCGTTGGCGCCCTGTTCAATTTTAAATGAACTTATCAGGTCGAATTTTTCGGGTGTAGCGTTCAGCAAACCCACGTTTCCTCTTTTTTCGTCGTAAATATAGAGTTTTCCTTCAGCAGCAATAATTGAACCTTTGCAATTCCAGTGTTCTTCCCACATTTTTTCGCCGGTTTCCCAGTTGATGCAGCACCAGTTGCCGTTGGCATTGTTCAGCCAGTTGGCACCGTAAATATACCCGTCAACAAGTACAACACCGCCGTGGTGCACATCGAGCACATCATCTGTCCATACAATTTTGGCACTTTCTCCGTTGTCCGCAATCTTTACCTGGTAACCTCCGATGTCATAACCACCGGTGACGTAAACTTTACCGTCTTTAAACAGCGGGGTGACGCAAAGTATATTGTCGCGTCCCCCACGTGGATTTATATGGGCCACTTTCCACAAAATATCACCATTGGAAACATCCACAGCGTACACATGGTCAAGCGACACATTGATGAGCATCTTTTTGCCGGCGTATTCCCTGAGAATTGGCGAAACATATCCCGGTTTGTCGCCCAGACTTTCCGATTTCCAGATAATATCACCGGTACTTTTATTCAAGGCAATCGTGTTGGTTTCCGGACCGCCGGGGGAGAAATAGATTTTATCGCCGTCAACAACAAGCGATTCTGCAATTCCCCAGTTTCCATAGGTTCCCTGGTTATCTTCGCTCGCTTTGTACGACCAGATGATTTCGCCTGAATTTCCATCGAAACAGGCTAAATCGCCCATGCCACTGCAGGTATATACCCGGTTCCCTTCCACGGTGGGAGTGGCGCGGCTGTCAGGATAAGAACCATCCCAGGCCCGGCCCATCACTTTTTGCCATAGAATATTTCCGTTCATGTCAAGTGCATATAAGATATCATTGTCATCGATGGTCCCCGTGATGTAGATTTTTTTGTTGCCAAACGAGGGCGAAGAATTTCCTTTGGCAAGTTCCAGGGTTTCCCATGCCAATTCAGGCCCGTTTTCAGGCCATTGCTTCAAAAGACCGGTTTCCGCCGAAACTCCTGTGCGGTTTTCGGGTCGCCAGCTAAATGTTTCCTGGGCATAGGTATAAATACCTGTAAATATGAAAATAATCAGTATAACGGATAGTGTGATTCGTTTTTGCATGGTTTTATTTTTTTAAGTTTTTAATCAGGCCTAAAAGATAAGAAATTTGCCGGAAAATTTCCTGCTTCATTCAAATTGATCATAATTTCAAAAAGATGAATTAATATGTATTAAAAAGATAACCATCTCTTCAGCCCCGATTGATTATTCGAAATCTTTGGGATAATTTTCAAAAGTTCATATCCATTGCACTATTTTTTTTAAATTTGTTGCTATGGTATAGCACAAGAGCTATTAAACAAAAAAGTGAATTTAAAAAATTTACTAATATTTATAAACTTATACCTATGAGACGAAACGGTACAACGGGTTTACTTTTAGGGATATTCATGATTGGCATGTTTTCTTGTCAGCAAAAAACAAATAACAAATTGCCGTCCGGCGATTTTACAAAAAACTGGGAAGTATTTTCATCTGAAGGCATTCAGGCAGATGGAAAAACCATTTCAACTTCATCGTATAATGTTAAAAAAGGATATATTGTTGAAATACCGGCTACTGTTATGGCGGCGCTGGTGAGAAATGAGGTTTACAAAGATCTGTTTTACGGCGATAACCTCAAAAAGATACCCGATGAACCATTCCAGGTTCCCTGGTGGTACAGAAAAACATTTGAAATTGACGCTGATTACGACGAATCATATTACAACCTTTCGTTTGAAGGATTGAACTACAAAGCCAACATCTGGTTAAACGGCAGTTTAATCGCATCGTCCGATACCATCGAAGGTTGTTTTCGTATGTTCGATCTGGATATTACCCAATACCTCCATTCGGGAGAAAATACCCTGGCCGTGGAAGTCATTCCACCCAAAAAAGGAGATTTGACCATCGGATTTGTGGATTGGAACCCCTGGCCGCCAGATAATAACATGGGAGTTTGGCGACCTGTACATTTGATAAAAACTGGTGCTGTGGCTGTTAATAACGTTTTTGTAAAACCGTGGCTGAATACCGAAACCCTTTCGGAAGCCAGTCTTACCATCTCGGCAGAACTCGTTAACCATTCCGGCAAAGCTGTTTCCGGACAAGTGGAAGCCAGTATCGAAGGAATTACTGTAAATCAGAATTTTAGCCTGGCTCCCAAAGAGAGCAAAGAAATTATCTTTAGACCATCGGATTACGCAGACTTAAACCTGGAAAATCCGAAAATATGGTGGCCCAATAATCTGGGAGATCCCCATCTTTACAGTATGGACATAGTCGCTAAACAGGGAAACCATGTAACGGATAAAAAGCCGGTGCGTTTCGGAATTCGTGACGTGGCCGATTATGTGAATGAAAACGGGCACCGGGGATTTATTATAAACGGAAAAAAAATTCTCATCAAAGGTGCCGGATGGGTCGATGATTTATTCCTTGACGATTCGGACCAAAAAGTGGAAGACCAGATGCGCTATGTGCAGCACATGAACCTCAACACCATTCGCCTTGAAGGATTCTGGGGAAATAATCAGAAAATATATGATTGTGCCGATGAATATGGAATACTTATTATGATTGGCTGGAGTTGCCAATGGGAATGGGAAGGTTATTCCGGAAGGCCGGAAGATGAATATATGGCCATCAGGACTCCCCAGGAAATCAGTCAGCATGCCAGGGCTTACATGGATCAGGTAGATTGGCTCAGGAATCATCCGAGTGTATTTTTGTGGGTTTATGGAAGTGACAAGCTGCTGGTACCCGAATTGGAAACAAAACTGAATGAAATGTTGACTACCAATGATGGAACCCGGCCTATTCTGAACAGTTGTGGTTCTGCTGTGAGTGAAATTACCGGCAAAAGCGGGGTTAAAATGAATGGTCCTTATTCTTATGTAACCCCCAATTACTGGTATGTAGATAAAAGAAATGGCGGCGCTTTCGGCTTCAATACCGAAACAGGGCCAGGTATCCAGCCATCGCCGGTAGAAAGCATTAAAAGAATGATTCCTCCCGGACATTTGTGGCCTGTTGACAGCATGTGGATGTACCATCTCGGAAGAAACGAATTTCAGAATTTCAACCATTGGATGAAGCCTTTCAATGAAAGATATGGTGCAGCGGATAACGTGGAAACCTTTGCATTTAAAGCCCAAATGGCGAATTACGAAGCTATGAGACCGATGTTTGAAGCTTTTGAAGTTAATCGTCCAAATGCAACAGGTGTTATTCAGTGGATGCTTAACTCGGCATGGCCCGGAATGCTGTGGCAATTGTACGACTGGTACCTGATGCCCAACGGTGCTTTTTATGGTGCAAAAAATGGCTGCCGTCCTTTGAATATCGTATATAATTACGAAGACAAAAACATTTATTTATCGAATGACCATCTTCAGAAATTTGACGATTTAACAGCTGAGATACATGTTTATAATACCTCCGGAGTTGAAGTATTTTCAAAATCATTACAGACAGCTATCGGTGAAAATCAAGCAGCCAAAATTTTCGATATGCCGGAACTCAAAAATCTTTCCAAAACATACTTTCTCGATCTCCGACTGAAAAATGCACAAAATGAATCGGTAGCTGTGAATTTCTACTGGCTTTCAACAAAAGATGATGTGCTTGACTACAAAAACTCCAGTTGGTTTGTCACTCCCAATTCTTCTTATGCCGATTTGACCGGAATTAACGAACTCAAAGAAATTGAAATTGATGTGGACCATGAGTTTGTGTCAATAGAGGATACGCTTCAGGTAAAAGTAACACTCAACAATCCATCTGATCAACTGGCATTTTTCATTGAACTTTCATTAAAAAATAAAGAAACGGGAATGTCAGTGCTTCCTGTGTTTTGGGAAGATAATTATGTGTCGCTTTTGCCGGGTGAAAAGAGAGAGATAACCGGTTATGTGTTTAAAAAAGACATTGGAACAAGCGAACCTTTGCTGAGTTTTAAAGGGTGGAATACAAAACAACAATAATTTATTGAATCAGGCATTTAATAGTAGCATATAGGATGCTGATAATTAAATGCCTGATTCATAAAACTCACTCAGCCACTTTAACACAATACATATTTGCCTGGTCGCGAATCAGCAGTTTTCCTTTTGAAAGTGCAATAGGTGCCCAGTTTTGGGTTGAACCTCCAACTCTGGCTTCAATTCCTTCGGCTCCCTGTTGGGGTTCACCAAGCAATTCGGTTGATGCCAGTGGTTTAAATCCAGCCGGGTCGGGCTCAATCAGGTAAAGTTTTTTGGCGCCATCGGTAGCCAGAATTAGTCCGTCAGCATAAATCATGCTTCCTTTGTTGAAATCGGGATCGCGTTTGGTTTTCCACATAATCTCGCCGTCCATGCTCATGCAGTTCAAACCGTCGCGCCGGTTGTTGGTGCCGTATTGCGCGTAAAAATGGCCGTCGATTAACAGCGGCGGCTTCGGGAGACTGCGACAATACCACAAGCAAATCGCCGTAAACAAGCGGACACTGGGAAATGGCCCATATCGGAAAGTTTCCGCGGCCACCAAATCCGCCTCCTGAGTCACCGGAAGGTTCATTGCCGGGGTCGCCGCCAAAATCGGTCCAGATGTTTGCATTCCAAACTGGTTGGTGCGTATTGATGTCGAAGCAGTACAAATCGCCAAAAACTCCGCACGAATAAACATGGTTGCCGTCAACCAACGGCACGCTGCGTGAGCCTGGAAACATCACCGAGCCGGGAGCTTCGTATTCAAACTTCCAGAGTTCTTCGCCGGTATTCAAATCAAAACAGCGCATGATGTCACTTGTTTCCTTCTCACGGTCGAGCAGGTAAACTTTGCCGTCTTTAATTACGGGGCCACCATAACCGATTCCCAGAGGGACCGTCCAAAGCACTTCGGGGCCGCTATTGGGCCAGGAGCGCAGAATACCGGTTTCGGGCGATTTGCTGTCTCTTTCAGGGCCAAGAAACTGTGCCCAGTCCTGGGCGCAAAGGCTACTTGTCAGAATCGTTGCCAAAAACAGCGGAAGTAAGATTTTTTTCGGTTTCATAATGTTGAAGTTTTTAGTTTTATTGCCAATACTGATTCATTTAGGTTTTATTAGCAGTCATTTTTGTTGATCTCCTGTTCATTTTTCTATAAAATTCCGGATTAATTCAGCCGCCTGAATTCTTTGGGCGACATACCAACCCGCTGTTTAAAGAGCCGCGTGAAATGCTGCGGATATTTGAATCCCAATTCATACGCAATTTCGTTCACGCTTTTACCGGTATTGAATGTTTTGGTTTTTGCCAGGTCTATTATTTTGTCCTGGATGTATTCCTTTGCCGATTTGCCGGTTTCCTTCTTTATCAAATCGCCAAAATAGTTGGCCGACAAATGCAGCTCATCAGCAAAAAAAGCAACCGATGGAAGGCCATACGTTTGCGGTTTTTCCGAAGAAAAATAGCCGTTTAGTTGTTCCTCGAATTTTTCAAGAATTCCCTGGTTTACATTGTCGCGGGTAATAAACTGGCGGTCGTAAAACCGGTCGCAATAATTCAGAAACAGCTCAATATTTGAGGCGATGAGCTTTTTGCTGTGCTTATCTACACCCTGCTGCAATTCAAATTTTATTTTCGAAAAACTGTCAAGAACTATCTGTCTTTCGCGTTCCGAAACGTGCAATGCTTCATTGGTGTTATAGCTGAAAAAATTATAGCCATTCATTAAACTGGCAAGCGGAGTCCCATGTATCAGGTCGGGATGAAACACCAGTGCAAGTCCCTTGGGTTGATATACTTTTCCGTCGTTTTCTATTTCCAGAATCTGCCCGGGTGCCACAAAAACCAGCGTACCTTCTTGGTAATCGTAGTAATTACGTCCGTATTTCAAATCGCCGCATTTTACATCTTTCAAAAAAATGCAATAGAAGCCAAAGTAAAGTTTTACCTTTTTTTCTCCGCCCCACGATCTCGGATTCGCTTTTGAAAAATTGATGACACTTACCAAAGGGTGCAGTGTTTCGTGATTATTCAGGGCATTGTATTCATTTACAGTATCGAATCTATGTATTCCTTCCATGACGCTGTTATTTTTCTGATACAAATTTAGACATTTCTGCAAGCTGTAAACTTTTTATGAGCCAATTCAGTAAAAATGGTATGATAAACAGTAATTTGTATACCAATTTGTTGTATTTGTTATCAGACCTTTGTATAATAAAATTGTATTTGGTTCAATTAGCATATTAAAAGAAGTACATTATATGAATTCACGAAAATTAGGCAATCAGGGATTTGAAGTATCGGAATTGGGATTCGGATGCATGGGACTCAACTTTGGTTATGGAACTGTAACGGATAAAAAAGAAGCGATAAAACTTATCCGGAAAGCGCATGAAATGGGAGCGACACTTTTTGATACAGCAGAAGTTTATGGCCCCTTTACCAACGAAGAAGTGGTTGGTGAAGCGTTGGCACCCATTCGTAATGAAGTGGCAATCGCCACTAAATTCGGGTTCAATATTCAAGACGGGGAAATGGTCGGGTTAAACAGCAGACCGGAGCAGATACGAAAAGCAGTTGAAGGTTCTTTAAAGCGGTTGGGAGTTGAAACCATTGACCTGCTCTATCAACACCGTGTTGACCCCGAAGTACCCATTGAAGATGTTGCCGGAACGGTAAAAGAATTGATTGAGGAAGGTAGAGTAAAATACTTTGGCCTTTCGGAGGCTGGTGTTCAAAACATCCGGCGTGCTCATGCAGTACAGCCGGTTACTGCTCTTCAAAGCGAATACTCGTTGTGGTGGCGCGAACCGGAGGAAGAAATTATTCCAATACTCGAAGAATTGGGCATCGGACTGGTGCCTTTTAGTCCGCTTGGCAAGGGATTTTTAACCGGGAAAATTGATGAGAACACCACCTTTGACAGCAATGATTTCAGGAGCACTGTTCCGAGGTTGTCGCCGGAAAACATAAAAGCCAACCTGGTTTTTGTTGACTTTGTTAAGAAAATAGCCTCACGAAAAAATGCCACTCCTGCGCAAATTGCCCTTGCCTGGTTAATGGCTCAGAAACCCTGGATTGTTTCTATTCCCGGCACAACAAAAATCCATCGGTTAGAGGAGAATATTGATTCGGTTTTGGTTGAGTTTACAAAAGAAGAACTGCAGGAAATCGAAAACGAAGCTTCTAAAATAAGAGCTCACGGCGACAGATATTCCGAAGGTTCAGCAAAAATGATAGACAGATGAATATTTTAAGAACAAAAACATCGAACAACATTCTATTCTGTGGTTTTACTTTTCTACTGCTGGTACTAATTTCCTGTAATCAAAAGGAAAGTAGCGAAGACCACAATTTAATCGTTATTCAGGAACAGGGCAGTTTTGCCGTAGGTGGAACAGTAATTACTAATTCCGGTAAATTCGATCCGTATAATCAAACGCCGGAAGGGCAAACATTTCATGGCGACCATGCTTATGTTTTTTACCAGATTCCGGTAAACGCCCGCCAGTACCCCCTTGTGATGTGGCATGGTTTCGGACAGTTTTCCAAAACGTGGGAAACCACACCCGACGGACGCGAAGGATTTCAAAACATATTTTTGCGCCGGCGCTATCCGGTTTATGTAGTTGACCAGCCACGAAGAGGAAATGCCGGCCGGAGCACAGTTTCAGTCCAAATAGAACCAACTCCCGACGAACAGGGATGGTTCGGCACGTTTCGTCTCGGCATCTGGCCCGACTATTTTGAGGGAGTGCAGTTCGCGCAAGACCCGGAAACACTCAATCAGTACTTCCGGCAGATGACACCCGACATCGGGCCAATCGATATTGAATTGAATGCAGAAGCTGTTTCGGCACTGTTCGATAAAATTGGCGAAGGCGTTTTGGTTACGCATTCTCATTCAGGAGGGATGGGCTGGCTTACTGCCATCAAAAATCAAAATATAAAAGCCATTGTTTCGTACGAACCGGGTAGCGGCTTTTTGTTTCCCGAAGGAGAAGTACCCGACCCAAAACCCAGCTCCGGCGGCACGCTGGAAGCAGTTGGCGTTCCGATGGATGAGTTTATGCAACTGACCAAAATTCCCATTGTGATT
>NZ_JBSQIC010000011.1:0-59126 GCF_055108615.1 Tangfeifania sp.
TTTTTGGCCAGTGCCGATGTAATGGACGAATCCAGTCCGCCGGACAGCAACACCCCGTAGGGAACATCCGACATCAGCTGGCGGTGAACGGCATCCTCCAACGCCTGCGATAATTCATCGATATCTGCCGGATTGTCTTTTACATTTTCGTATTCCATCCAGTCCCGCTCGTACCAGCGTTTCAGTTCGCCGTCTTTGCTGTAAAAATAGTGCCCCGGCGGAAACTCCTCAATTTTGGTACAGTAACCTTCGAGCGCTTTCAGTTCCGAGGCCACGTAATAGTTTCCGTGCTGATCCCAGCCCTGGTAAAGGGGAATAATCCCGATATGATCGCGGGCAATGAGCCAGGCATCGTTTTCTTCATCATAAAGTCCGAATGCAAAAATGCCGTTCATATCGTCGAGGAATTTTTCTTTCTTTTCTCTGTACAGTGCCAGAATGACTTCGCAGTCGGAGCCCGTTAAAAACTCGTATTTCCCTTCAAACTGTTTTCTGATTTCCCGGTGGTTGTATATTTCCCCGTTTACACCCAGAATCAGCTTCCGATCTTTACTGTACAGGGGCTGACCGCCCGATTCGGGGTCAACTATCGAAAGCCGCTCGTGGGCAATAATTGCTTTTTCGCCGCAATAAATACCCGACCAGTCGGGCCCGCGGTGACGCAGTTTTTTCGACATCTCCAGCACCTGCGGTCGCAGAACCTGCGGGTCTGTCTTTAAATCAAATGCACATACAATTCCACACATATCTTTTAAAATTAAATGTTTTTACTTGAATTTTTTGTCAAATATAAACACTTTGACAATAATACAAAACGAACAATAGATATTTTCTCGTTTGCTTGATTTTTTATTTACATTTAGTAAGATTTCCAACAACCTTAAAATGATTTACCAGACTGACACCAAATGTGTAATTCTTCAAGGGTTGGTAGAATTTTCTACGCCAGGGCTGCAAAATTTTTCACACAAACGACGCTATGTTCACGAAGAATGCAATTAGCTAAACATGTCGTGTGCCTTTATTGCCGGGTTTTCTATCCGGAAGCGAAAGAATCAGAAAATCGGTTTGAACGTTAAATCACTTAATTTGTTTACATTGCAGTAGTAGATTGTTTAACAAAAAAAAGCAAATTGATATGAGTTATTATTTAAACACAGTAGTAAAAGGAAAAAGTTTTGACGAAGTAATTGAACTGGTTAAAAACGAACTTCAAAAAGAGGGGTTTGGCGTACCTGCCGATGTGGATATGCAAAATACATTTAAACAAAAAATTAATGTCGATTTCAGGAAATACCGGATTCTGGGGGCCTGTAATCCTGCGTTTGCCCACAAGGCAGTAACTAGCGAAAAAAACATTGGCGTATTATTACCCTGCAGTGTAGCGGTTCAGGAACACGAAAATGGCGATGTTGAAGTAGCTGCAGTTGACCCTGTTGTTTCTATGGCAGAAGTTAAGAACGAAACAGTGCAGGAAGTAGCCGCAGAGGTTAAAAACCGACTGGAAAAAGTGATTCAGAGATTGTAATCTCACCTGAATAAGAAAACTAACCAGTTGACAAAACGTCAGCTGGTTTTTTTTGCAACGACCGTTTCAACTCGTGCATCAAGTGATTGAAGTAGTGCGACGACCATTTAAAGTTGTGCAACAACCACTTGAAGTATTGCAACAACCATTTGATATTCTGCAACGTGCAATTCAAGTGCTGCAATGGGCGTTTGAAGTAATGCAACGGGTGTTTCATGTATTGCAATGAAAACGGGGCTCCTGCTTTTTTGTTGGCCAAAAAATCTTGAAAGGATTCATCAACATTAGACCCGGATGTAATCCGGGGTACAGACGTGCCCATTTAAAAGAATCCTGATGGGATTCAACCAAATCAAACAGTTATTATTGCATCGAACCCCTGTCTTTTTCTAATTGACACCAGCTCAATGTTCTATTCCAAATTCTTTTGCCCTTTCTTTGTTTACCAATTTCCCATTTCTTAGTCCCGCATAATCCTGGCATGAAGAGAATTCCCAGTCTTCAGGGTTCTTCACAAATCCTGCTGTTACAGGATTTTGATGGATGTAGTTGAAACAAACCTGCGGGTAATCTTTCTCTCCATCAGGAATATTAATCGATGAACCAAATGCTGTTTCAAACCATGCCGGTGTTACACCTGAAATATCAGTTAAACAATTAGCTTTTGTACGGTGCTGGAAAAGACTTCCGGTGAAACTCTCCTGTTTTTGAATGGCTCTTGTATATGAACGGAGTAAAATAGAAATGGAATCATTAATAGACCGCGCCTTAGTGAGCTGGTGACTTTCGGTCACCTGCTCACTAATATTAAAGTTCAATTTCCTATCATATAAAGATTTTTTTGCGTCCGCAGTATCATTCGGCCCCGTACAAAAACCGGAACTGTTTTTACCGTTTCGCCAATGCTGTTTTCGGCTACTTTTTGAAACGAGTCGCCGGGTTTTATAATGGTGCAGTCGCCTTTTACATTAAAAAAGTAGATGTTGCCGGCCGCATAAACGGGCGACGCATTGAAATTGCCGCGCAATTTTTCTTTCCAGGTTGGTTCACCGGTCATCGCATCGAGGCAGGTAACCATTCCGCGATCGTGCACCATATACATTTTACCATCCACAATTACCGGAGTGGGAATTTGCGGCACCTCATCCTCGTACATCCATTTCACATGCGTTTCGGTTACATCGCCCTTGCCGGTGGGATCGACGGCATACTGCCGTGTAAAAAAAGGCTTGTTGTCCAGAAAAATCCATCCTGAATTGACAAATACCAGCCCGTTCCAGTAAAGCGGCTGGCTCACGGTTGAATCGTAGCCGTATTCGATGGTCCAGACCACTTCGCCGGTATTTACATCGTGGGCAAAACACATAAAAGCGGCGTTGCTGATTAGGAGTTCACGCCCATCCGCCTCAATTACAATGGGCGTTTGGTACGATTTCCGGTAAACCGGTTCCAGCGGGTCGTAAATTTCAGCAGGCCGCACACTTTTCCAGATGGTTTCGCCGGTTTTTTTATCGAGCGCCACCACATACGGATTTTCCGTTCCTTCCAAATGCACAATCAGCATATTTTTATGAAGGATGGGCGAAGATGCCGGTCCCTGCATGTGGTCGCATTTCAAATCCTCGCGTTTCCACTCCACTTCAAAATTACGTGTATTAATACAGGCGGTGCCAAAAGTTCCGTAATGCACGTACACATAGCCATCTTCAATACAAGGTGTGGGCGTAGCATACGAGTTGGTGCTGTGAATGTGTTGCGGATTTTCGCTGGTAAACACGGTTTGTTTGTTCAACAGTTCTCCACTTTCAAAATCGAAACACAATGCGTAAAATTCAGTGCCGTCGTCGGTAGCAGATGTCAGCCAGATTTGATCGCCAAAAACCACCGGCGACGACCAGCCCTTCCCTTCAACCGGTACTTTCCAGGCAATATTGGTTGAATCGCTCCACTCAAGCGGGGCTGATTCCACATTGGCATGTCCATCCATTTCCGATCCTCTGAAATGGGTCCAGTTTTGGCCCGGTTCTGATGTATTACACGCACTTAACAACAACAAAGAAACAATTGAAACAAACAAGCGGCTAATCATGATTTTTGATTTAAGTTGATTTGGCAACTAAAATAAAAAAAGAATATGAAATTATGACATTTCCATGTTCACTCATTCTCCGCGAAACAAAAATAAAATATAAATTAGCCCAAAAACACATTAATTTTGAAACAAAAGACCTCAAAATACGCCACTTATTTTCTGATTCTGTTTTATTCAGTTGGGGCATTGGGATTTGCAATTCTATACATTAAAAATACCTTTGACTGCAGCAGGATAACTGCCAACAATTACAGCACATCATTTTCGTTTGGCATAAAAATGTTTAAAAAAATTACAGGCCGGGCATTTACGGCATATCCGGCTTTGTGGGATTTGCCGATAAAATTGTTGACACTTTTCATAATCACAACCAGAAAGAACTGGTAGCAAACCTGCGCGAGGAAACCTTAAAAGCCATTAACGATCAATTCAGTACCAATCCTATTTTGTAACCATTTCATAAAACCTTGTCTTTAACAGGTCATAAATCAGTTTCTGTTCAAAAAAATTCACGACCTTTACAATCTTTAATAAAAAAATGAAAACGGATGGAGGAATTCAACCCACATATCCGGACAGAAAGAGGTAGATGAAATGAAAAAAGTTTTGATTTTGGGGGCAGGCATGGTTGCAGGTCCCATAGCACATTATTTGCTCGATAATAATTTTAACGTTACAATAGCCAGCCGCACACAGGCAAAAGCCGAAAAAATTATCAGTTCACGGCAAGGCGGCACAGCCCTTTCGTGGACAATTGACAACACAGGACTGCTGGATAAACTGATAGCCGAACATGATATAACCGTAAGCCTGCTTCCCGCCGAGCATCATGTTGAAGTTGCACGGCATTGCCTGGAACACAAGAAAAATTTGGTTACTACTTCCTACGTTTCAGCGGAAATGCAAAATTTACATGCCAATGCTCAGCAAGCTGGTGTATTATTTTTGAATGAAATTGGAGTTGATCCCGGTTTCGATCACATGACAGCCAAACGCATTATCGATAAAGTGCACGAAAATGGCGGAAAGATAAATGAATTTTACTCACTTTACGGGGCTTTACCCGCTCCCGAAGAAGCCAATAATCCTTTTGGTTATAAATTTTCGTGGCCGCCACGCGGTGTATTAAAAGCCAGTAACAATGGCGCAACGTTTTTAAAAAATAACGAGGTGGTAGAAATCCCAACAGAAAACCTGTTTAAAAATCCGTTGAAAATCGATTTTCCCGAAGTGGGCAATATGGAGGTTTATCCCAACCGCAATTCGCTGCACTATGTTGGACATTACGGGATACCAGAAGCCCGGACTGTTTACATGGGAACATTCAGGCATCCTCACTGGTGCGAAGCTATGGATGTGATCAAGTCGCTCGGTTTGCTTTCGCATGAAATACAAAACTTTGAAGGGAAAAACTTCAAAGAAGTAGTTTCAGAAAAAATTGGCGTTTATCCCAAAAACGTGAAAGAAAAACTGGCAGGAACGTTAAACCTCGAATTGGATCATCCGGCAATTATTGCTTTGGACTGGCTTGGCTATTTCGACAATAACATGATAAATCTGAAAGAAGGTTCAACTTTCGACCTCACTGCCATGTTAATGTTACAAAAGATGATGCTGCCCGGAGAGGCCCGCGATATGGTTGTGATGCTGCATTTCTTTTTAATTGAAAATTCAAAAGGTGAAAAAGAGGTCATCCGGTCGCGAATGCTCTATTTTTCGACAGCTGGAAACACATCGATAGCGCGCACTGTTGCCCTTCCGGCCGCAGTTGCCGTAAAGCTGATTTTAAACGGGGAAATTAACAATACCGGGGTTCAGATTCCGGTTATAAAAAGCATTTACGAGCCAGTGTTAGACGAACTGGAAGCCCTCGGAATTAAAATGAATGAAGAGTGGGGCCTGCCTGAAAGCGCTAAGTTGAACTAATGACATAACGCATGGAAACAACTAAAAGAATTTATATTTTTCTGATTATTGTTACCCTGGTAATGGTGCTGATTTATGCACAGGGAATCATCATACCTTTTATTCTTGCCATCCTGTTTTTATTCCTCATACGGGTTATCAGAAACATTCTTTCAAAAATTAAATACGTAGGCAGGCTGCCCCAATGGGTTCTAACAATCATATCATACGTGCTTTTGCTTACTTTCCTGGTTTTTACCGTGGAAATGATAAGCCAGAACATTCAGCAACTATCGAAGACTTTGCCGGTTTACGAGGCCAATGTTAATAAAATAACCAACTCCATAAACCAACAATTCAATGTGGACTTATCATCGCTACTGAGCGATTTTGCCGATGAATTGAATTTTGGAGACATTCTCTCTAAAATATTCTCTACACTTACCGGGCTGTTTGGCGATGCTTTCATGGTTTTCCTTTACTTAATTTTTCTTTTACTCGAAGAACCCATTCTGCCCAAAAAAGTAAAAGCCATGTACCCCGACCCAAAAAGTTACAACAGGGTTAACGGCCTGATCAAAAAAATTGACAAATCGGTAAGTAATTATATAGCTGTAAAAACTCTTGTCAGCCTGATAACCGGAATGCTGAGTTATTTTGTGTTGCTGATTATTGGTGTGGATGCCCCGCTTTTCTGGTCGTTCCTGATTTTCGTGCTGAATTTCATCCCATCCATCGGGTCGCTGATAGCAACTCTTTTCCCCGCCATTTTTGCTATGCTTCAGTTTGGCGAAATAACACCTGCAATCCTGGTGTTGGCAATTGTGGGTGCTATTCAACTTGTCATGGGAAACCTGGTTGAGCCGCGCATCATGGGCACTTCTTTGAACATCAGCCCGCTGGTGGTTTTTCTTACACTTGCGCTCTGGGGAGTTATGTGGGGTGTTACAGGAATGTTGCTCAGTGTTCCCATTACGGTAATCATTATAATAATCATGTCTGAATTTCCTGACACCCGGCCAATCGCAGTACTTCTCAGCCAGCACGGGGAAATAAACAAAAAAAAAGAAAAAAGATAAACTTTTTATCAATAGAACATTCAATGCCTCCCGTTACAAAAAAAAATTAATCCACAAAAAACGAAGTCCCTTTTTTGAATTTGGTTTGGATTTTTGAGCTTTGGATTTTGACCACTTTATTCTTTAATGCGCGCAATTTCAAAAGGCACGGCATATTTTGCCGGTTCCATTTTATACCTGTAAAACAGCGAAAACTGGTAGGTTAACTCCACCCCAAAATAAAAAATGATGGACACAAAATAAATCCAAATAAGAATTACCACAAACGAACTGGCAGCTCCGTAAACCGCTCCAAGATTGCTGTTCCCGATAAATAATCCAATTATTATTTTCCCCACCGCAAACAAAATGGAGGTAAAAACAGCCCCAAACCAGCTGGCACTCCATTTTACCTTCACATCAGGCAGGAAACGGTAAATAAATGCAAAAACGGTGGCAATAATTACCAGCGATAATATAGTATTCAAGATTTGAGCTACCACCACAAAATCGGGGCTGAACCGGTCAGAAAGGAAATCTTTCAGAAAGCCAATGGAAGCGTCAACAACAAGCGAAACCAGCAACACAAACCCTAAACTCAAAATAACTCCAAACGATAAAGCACGGGTTTTCAGCAGGTTTAAAACACTCATTTTCAAATTCGACCTGATTCTTATCCGCCAAATATAATTGATGGAATTTTGCATGGCACTGAACAGTGTTGTAGCCGAAACCAGGAAAAACCCAATCCCGATTATTGTTCCCAAACCACTGTTTTCAGCAATTTTGTAATTTGTAATGGCATTTCGTAAAACCCGCGTACTTTCCGAGCCAATGAGCAGGTTAATTTCATCAAACAATTTTTCGCGGATGGCTTCATCACCTGCAAAATATCCAAAAATAGAAATAATGATAATAAGTATTGGCACCATTGAGAAAATAGCAAAGTAGGCGGTTGTCCCCGCATGCTCAACCGGCCGGTTGCTGTTAAAATGCAAAAGCGCTTTTTTTACTATTTTAAAACCATCAATAGTTTTTGTAACCAAGTTATTTTTATACATTTTTTTGTCCACTATTAACACAGGTTCAAATCGGTAAACAATCTGAAAAAACTATGCCATGCACAAAAACCCACTAAAAAGCCCCCCAACAAATAGAAATGGAAAAAACTTGTTGGGTTTTTCCTTAAAGTTGTGGAAAAGTGTGGAATTTTATCCACGAAAAAGATTTAAATTACGGCTCATTTTAATAATCTGTCATTGGTACAAATTTGGTAACCAATCAACATTTACAATGTTATTGTTACAAAAATTATTCGAGACCTTTTGTCAGGAGATTGAACATTAATTTATGCGGTTCCGGTTTTCAACTTTCATAATTTCCATATTACTTGTTTGCGGAAATATTTTCAGCCTGCAAGCACAGGAAAATTATGAAGTCCGCCGAATAACTTTTCAGGGAAACAAAACGCTCGACAAAGATTTCCTGCTGGACAAAATGGCGTTAAAAGAAGTTTCTTACCTTGAAAAAGTTTTCACCGATAAAGAACCTTTTTTATACAGCGAAGAGCTGGTTAATCTGGCTCTGGAACGCCTCATCCGGATTTATCAAAGCGAAGGTTTTTTAAATGCCCGGGCAACACTTCTGCCACTAAAAACAAATGAGAAAAAACAAACCCTGAAACTAACAATTGAAGTTGAGGAAGGCGAACCGGTTGTAACCGACAGTGTTTCAATAACTATTCAAAGTAAAACTGAAAACATTGACAGCCTGCTGGAAAAAGAAAAGGTAATAAAAAAACTGGAACTGGTTAAAGGAAAGCGGTTTCGCGACAAAGCCATAAATGATGATCTCCGCGTAATTGAGGATGCTTTTAAAAGCCAGGGATACGCTTACGCCACTGCCACCTATATTTTAAACCTTAAGCTCGATGACAACAGTACGGGTATTCATTACTCCGTCAATCCCGGCCCCAAATCATACATCGGAGAAACTACCATTTCGGGCAACAAAAATGTTTCGGAAGAATTCATAAAAAAACAGCTGAAGTATTCCGATGGTGATTTATACAGCAAATCGGTTTTAAATGAAACCCGTCAAAATCTTTACCGTCTCCGCATGTTCAGGGTGGTTTCCGTTTTTCCTGAGAAAGTACCCGAAACGCAAAAAAGTCCCATCCCCGTTTCGGTTTATATTGAAGAAGCACCCCGGCTGAACACGAGGCTTGGTGCTGGTTACGGTACGGAGGATAAATTCAGGGCATTTCTCGATTTAAGTTACCGTGGATTTTTGGAAAGTGCCCGTCGCCTCAACCTTTACCTGAAACACTCGGCACTCGAACCCTACTTGGCACGGTTAAGCTGGATTCAGCCCCAATTTCTGGGCATGAACAGCTCCATATCTGTCAATCCGTTTATCAACCGAAAAGAGGAACCCGGCTACACAACCCGGACATGGGGAGTTAATGTGCCGGTAACGTATCATTTCAATCCCCGGTTAAACAGTAAACTCACCTATTATTACGAAGATGTGGAACAGTTACTTGAAGCCGGCGACGAAGAGTTTTCCGATTTTGAAAGCGACAAGTTTCCGTACAAAAAATCAGGGGTTTTGCTCAGCACTGTCTTTGATAATTCCACCCCCAGGTTTTCTCCGTCCGATGGGATGAACGTTTCATTTGGTTTTAAGATGAACGGATATTTATTTGGAAGTGATTTTAACTACACTAAACTGTGGGCCGATTTCAGAACCTACCGGAAAACCGGCGACGTGATCCTGGCATTCCGGCTAATGGCCGGGGGAATCAATTCGTCTGACAGCAGGCAATTCATCCCGGTTGAAGACCGTTTTTACTCGGGCGGCAGCAACTCCATCCGTGGCTGGAACCGCTCCGAACTCGGTCCAAAACGCGAAAGCGGAACTCCGCTTGGCGGGAAAAGTATTTTCGAAAGTAATTTTGAAGTACGCTACCCACTGTTTTGGCGGCTCAGCCTCGTGGCATTTATAGAAGCGGGCAATGTTTGGGAAGAATCTTTCACTTATCATTTTAACGATTTGGGATATGCTGCCGGATCGGGTATAAGGATCGACACACCAATTGGCCCGGTGCGTTTCGATGCAGGGTTTCCGTTATGGAACGAGAAAAAAAGTCCACAGTTTTTTATAAGCGTGGGACAGGCATTTTAAAATAAATTTTACAACAATGAGAAAAGGCATAAAATACAGTTTACTTTCGGTGGGAGGACTCCTCCTTCTGGTGGTACTTGTACTGGTATTGGCCGCCTTGCTCATTCAGACCCAACCGGGGAAAAGAAAAATTGCATCCGTTGCCGAAAACCAATCCGCCCGCTTCCTGAACGGCGAACTGCAAATTGGCAAAATCGACGGCAACTTTTTCACCCACCTCTCCATAAACAATATTTTGCTGAAAGCTGAGAATGACACGTTGGCCAGCATTGAAAAAATTGAACTGTATTATAGCCTTTGGCCACTGCTTTCCGGTAAGCTGGACATTCACTCAGCCGGTTTGTACTCTCCACGCTTATTCCTCAGCCAAAATTCAGATTCTGTATGGAATTTCCAGCAGCTCATAAAACCCGGCCCCCAAACAAGCAAAACTTCCGAAGAACCGGGTTCGTTTGAAATTAACCTGGGGAATTTCATGCTCACAAACGGCAACATAAAAACCGAAGCGCTGGACACTATTATTCCCAAAGAAATTAAGAACCTGAACACAGAGCTTTCGCTGAACTGGGCTGAAAAAAGCCAGGAGCTCACGCTGGATTCATTTTCATTTTCAACCCTTCAGC
This sequence comes from Tangfeifania sp., assembly GCF_055108615.1. Classification (NCBI taxonomy): domain Bacteria; kingdom Pseudomonadati; phylum Bacteroidota; class Bacteroidia; order Marinilabiliales; family Prolixibacteraceae; genus Tangfeifania; species Tangfeifania sp. Next base: position 10,393 of record NZ_JBSQIC010000011.1, read on the forward strand.
CCGATTTCATTCTGAACCAACTGAAATTTAACGTGAAACGCGATACCGAAACCATCGAGTTGAGTAATTTTTATGTAGAAACAGGAAGAAACTCCCTGGAAGGAATGGCCGAGGTGGAATCCGATTCACTCAAAAATGGCGCTGCTAATTTCGAAACCGCTGCGGTTGACATTTCTGAGTTCAGCTATTTTTTGCCTTCGCTGACGCTGCCTGCCCGGCCAACTGTAAAATTAACGGCAAACTTGGAAAATAATGCGGCGAAAGCTACAATCGAATTATCCGACCAGGATCAACATATTCTCATCAATGCCGGCACCTCCAACCTGCAGAATTTTCTTTCTGAAAAAACAAATATTCAACCCGGTTATCAACTCACCGTTGATTTCGAAAATGTTGAACTGGGCTACTGGCTCAACAATCCTGATTTAATGTACTTCCTGAATGGCACACTGGAAGCAAACGGCCGTGGATTTGACCCGAAAACAGCCAGCAGTGAAATTAGCGGACAGTTGAACAACTGGGTTATTGAAAACAGGCAAATCGACCGGCTCAATTTCACACTAAACCTGGAAAACGGAAATGTGACAGGTAATTTCCGGGGACGTGGAAATTTCGGTTCGTTCAACCTGGTTCACCACATTCAAAACTTCATGGAAAACCCTGAATACAAACTGAACCTTACTACAAACGACCTCAATTTAGCGCTGCTCACCGGAATCGACAGTCTTTATTCAAACCTGAATTTGCAGGCGGCAGTTACGGGAACCGGATTCGATCCTGAAAAAATGAGTGCCAATGCTACAATTTCCGGAAATGGTTCAGAATTTCAGCACATTCAGATTGATTCACTGTTTGCAGCCGGCAATTTCAAAAACCAAACCATTAATATCGATTCGTTGAGGCTAAAAACGCAAATGGCCCGGCTTGAAGCCAGCGGCGTGTACAGTTTAACGTCAAACTCCGACCTGCAACTTTCTGCCAAAATTGACAGCCTCAATGAATTCAGTGCTTACCTGGCCGGGGTAGATGTAAACACCAGCGGAAAATTGACGGCACACCTTTTCGGAAGGCCCGATTCGCTAAACCTGGAATCGAACGTTGAGCTGAACTCTTCGCGATACGATGACATTCTGCTGGAACAACTTCAACTGGCAGCAACCGGATGGATTACAAAAACCGACACCATGCTTAGCGCTCAAATTTTCGCAGGCAGACTGGAATCGGGGAACCTGAAAGTGGATTCAATCACGGCGACTATTGATGGCAATGCAGATTCGTTATTCCTCGATGCCCGGCTTCAGGCTTCAGAGTTAACCACCAGCCTGCAGACCGGCATTGTTCCGGGAGAAAAAACAAGGCTTACGCTAAATAGCTGGGAAACCAATTATCAGGAACAGCACTGGGCTTTGCAAAACGCACCAGCCACCATTGAATTCGATTCGGTAAATTACACGGTAAATAATTTCAGGGTGGCCTCTGGCAACACCGATTCGCCGCAGGTTATCAGTGCAAACGGAATAATAAGTCTCCGGGAGGAGGAAGATTTCACCCTCGAAATTGACCGGCTAAACATTGGAACACTCAGTCGTTTTTTGGAGTTGGAATACCCGGTTACCTCCCTGTTCAGCACAAAAATTAACGTAAGCGGCAATGCAAAATCGCCCGAGCTTAATACAACATATTCGTTTGCCGGTGCATCTTTTGCAGGGTATGAATTTACCGGCATCAACGGAAATCTGGATTACAGCGAAAATGAATTACGGGTTGAAACCAACATTTTTTCGAAAGACAGCGGAAAAGTTGAACTGACTGCCAGGCTTCCGGTTCAGGCTCGTCTCGATTCTATGATGTTTGGTTTTAGCAACAACGATTCGGTCAATGCCCGAATGAACATCACAAATTTATCGGCCGCTATCTTGCAAAAACTGGATATTACAAATGATTTTTCAGGCTTTCTGGAAAGCAAAGTTAACGTTTCCGGAACTATGGAATCGCCGCTGGCAAATGGTAATTTTTCGGTAAACGAGGCAAAATACAATGATTATGGTTTCCCAAAAATAGATGCTAATTTCAATTTCCGGGAAAATCAGTTCTCTGCCGAATCGGAAATAGAAACCGAAGATAATGGTGAATTTAGTTTTTCAGCTTCGCTTCCTGTTCAGTATGAACCGGATTCGTTAAGTTTTAATTTTAATCCTGAAGATTCCATTAGCGGACAGGTTAATCTGAAGAATTTTTCACTGGCGATTTTAGAAACAATGAATCCTTCTGCAGAAATCAACGGACAGGTTAACGGGAAAATGGTTATTACCGGCACTGCAAATTCGCCACAACCGGTAGGAGCCTTAAAGCTCGCTGATGCCTCTTTCAAAATGGATGAATACGGAATCGATTATCAAAATATCAAACTGAACCTGAACTTCCTGCGCGATAAAGTTGAAGTGGATTCATTCAGGATAATGAGTGCCGACGGGAACCTCACCGGGAAGGGAGAGGTTAATTTTGAATCGGAATTGTACAAAGGAGACCTCATTCAGTCGGAGATTAAACTTGTTTTCAATAAGTTCAACCCGTTTAACCACCGCAGTTTCAACATGCAGGTTTCAGGAAATGCAAGCCTTGGCGGTGAAAAAGATAATTTGGTTTACGGCGGCAATTTAAACATCCCCCAGGCTGAAATTTATCTGCCGGCTATTTTACAGATGATGGGAAAACTGAATGTGCCTGAAATGCCCAAGCCAATCCTGGTCAGGGAAGCCGAAAAGTTATCACTTTATACAGATTCAACAACCTTCACCAATCCAGAACCTGGATCTGCACCAACCGACTCGCTAAATTTTGAATTTCTCGATAAACTCCGCGGCAGGCTGGGTGTAAAAATTCCCAAAAACACCTGGATTAAAAATAATGACATGCGCATTGAAATTTCAGGCGATGTGGAACTCATTAAAAACGGGGAGTTTTTTGAATTATTCGGCTCGGTAAATGTGGTGCGCGGACAGTACGATTTGCTGGGCAAAACTTTTATAATTAACGAAGGCACAATCAATTTCCAGGGAGGTGAAGAGATGATGCCGCAAATGAACATTACTGCTTCTTACCGGTTCAGAAACGCACAGCGCGCCGAGCAGGTGCTCACAGTTGACATTTCCGGAACGGCCGAATCGCCCGAAGTGAGTTTCAAATTAGATGACAGCACCATTAGTGAAGGCGATGCCCTGTCATACATTTTATTCGGAAAAAGCATGAACGAACTCACCATCGACGAGCAAAACAACGTGGCCGGGGCGGGTGGCGGCAGCCTGGCCGGAAAAGCAGCCGCCTCAATCCTGTCATCCCAAATAACAAATTTCCTCGGCGACAAACTGAATGTGGATTATATTGAAGTGAAAAGCGATGGCAGCTTCGACAACGCTACGGTGGTGGTGGGCAAATACATCACCAACGACCTTTTTGTAAGTTACGAGCAGCGTTTTGGCGAAACAGACGAAACAAACATGGCAAAATATGAAGTGAAACTGGAATACGAACTGTTCCGGTTTCTGTTCTTCGAACTCAACAATTCCTCCAACGACAGCGGCTTTGATGTGATCCTGAAATTTGAGGTGGAGTAGGTTAATTCACCAAAACTGCCACCCATTCATTTCCACCGGGAGTTTTCAGGTTTACAATTCCGCCGCCTTCCATCTCTTTTTCGCTGTGCCATTCGCCGGCCCGCACGTTCATCCATTTCAGTTTGAATGGGACTGAAAAATCATTCAGGTTCAATCCCACTTCGCCTTCATCCGGGAAAAATATCACATACTTTTCGCCGGGTTTCGCAGCAAGGTAGGCTTCGTTTTCTTCTCTTTCTGAAAGTAAATCCATACCGGGCTCAACTTCCCAGAATTTAACTTCTTCTTCAATTTTCCGGGCAGCTTTCACCGAGTTCATTGAAAGTCCGGAAAGACCCAGCCCGGAAGTTGGCCGGTGAAAACGGGCCGATGCCGCACCACCAACCAGGTGCCGCCACCAGCTGTCAATGGCATTGTTGCTATTTCCATGGGGGCCGCCGTCGGCACCATAAGTTTTTACGGTATTAACGGGCCGCGGATGTTTGGCAATGTACTCCCGCACCCACTGGAAATTATCCCAGTGTGTCTGGTTGCGCTGGTGGTTGTTTTGCGACACATCGCAAAAGGAATACAACTCAGGATGGTCGAAAGTACGTTTGTGGTTCTCTGATTTCAAATCCCAGTTGTCCCACATCTCGGTAACAAAAACAGTTTTGCCTTGTTTTTTAGCTTCATCCAAAATAAATTGGGCCCAAAAAACAGCCCACTCTTCTTCTGCCGAAGTTTCGTTGTCCATGCAGTAAAGCACGTGATTATGTTTTAAAGAATAGGAAAGCATTTTTTCCACGAACTGCCGTTGAAATTTAAGCAAAACCTCGTTGTTCTGCTGTTTTGGAGTAGTGAAGAAAAACGGCTGTTTGTTACGTCCCGGATGGTCGGGATATTCCACTACCAAACCCGATTCTCCATACGAATAATTTACATTGTTTCCCGGATTATATGGATGTGGTGGCCAGTTGTTACGAGAATAATCAAACCGATCCCACACCTCAATCTGAACAATGATATCGCGTTTGGCTGTTTCTTTCAAAAAAAACTCAAAACGCTGCCAGTATTCCCGGTTCCATTTATCCAGGTTGTATTTTCCATTTCGCAATTTTTTAAACGGATAGAGCTCAAAACCACGGTCGTTGCGGTCGCTCATGGTATTGCGCACATAGTTGGCACCCACTGCTTTCATGGAATCGAGATGCGGAACCAATTTCTCCGCCGGCCACTGAAACAGGTTATCGTCGCTGCTGGCACCGAGCAAAAGCACAGGTTCTCCATCAAATTGCCAATACCAGGGATTTTCGTCCCAGGGTTGAATAGCCTGAGCTGTGGCCTGTCTATTCTGAAAACTCACAAAAAACAGAATTCCAGAAACAATCGGTAAAAAATACTTTTGAAACATCATGACTAATTTTTTAATTTTTCAGTATCCGCCCGGGCGCATCAAACCCCGCGTTTGCACTATCCAGAACCAGAATCCAGTCCAGGTTTTCGCCGGGAGTTGGCGGCGTAAAAGTACGGGTGCCAAACCCCGGGAATTCGCCAATTCTGGTTGCTTCTCCGTTGCGCGGGTTATACCACCAGGCTATTACTTCAGCGCTTCTTACTGCATCCATTTTTACAGTGAACGGCCGCCCAACCGGGGCATAAACCATTGCATAAGTTCCCTCTGAATCCCGCGTGGCCACAAAACGGTACTGCCCGGCTCCGGGAACGGAAGTAGGAACATCGTCAGCAACAATTATGGAATTATCGGGAATGCGGGTCAGGAAAGGCCGCGATTCCATGAGCTTCCGGCCGTATTGCATTTGCGCCGAGCCCGGCTGATTAATTGCCTCGTACCATGGCATGAGCGGAAAATTAACGGGATTACGACCGGGTTGCCACATTTGCCAAATGGAGTGATGACCGTAAGTGTGGCCAAAAGCGCCGCTGAACAAATTCCAGTACAACGGGCGCCGCACATCTGCCGAGGTGGAATGGCCATTTTGCTGCGGGTTAAACTGAATGGGATGATCTTCGTAAATGGGTTCCCCGTCGATAACCGGTTTTACAGGAATGCGGTTGTAATCTTTCAGGGTATTTTCATAAACACCGGTAAAATTTACATTGTGCCCGTTCTGGCGCATGTTAAAATCGAGCCACGCTTCTTCGTGAAAATATTCAGATGAGCCCAAACCTCCGGTTGGATGAAAAGTGATGAGATGCGCTCCCTCGTCTCCCTCACGCAACCCGCGCGCCATGGAACTTACAATCTGCCGGTGGCTTTCCTTTTCAATCGGGCGATCACCGCCTACAATCCAAATTATGTTTGGAGAATCTTTATACCGCTCTCCAACGATTTCGCCAAAAATTTTTGCATTTTCGGGCGTGAAAACCACCGGTCCCACACCCCACTTTTTATTCCATTTATCGCCCCAGGTGGGGAGCAAGCCAATTACCAATCCTTTTTCTTCCGCCTTTTTAATCACCCAGTCAACATGCCGGAAATAGGCTTCGTTAATCTGGGTGGGATCGTTATCAATCAACGGTTTTTCACCTTCAGCATTAGGTGTATTCAGCCCGTCGAGTTCGGCCAGCACCACTGCCTGAATCACCGTAAAACCTCTCTCCCGACGGTTTTCCAGGTATTTTTCGGTTTCCTCTTTCGAAAGCCGGTGAAACAGCTCCCAGGCCGTATCGCCCAGCCAAAAAAAAGGAGTGCCATCTTCAAAAACCAAAAAACGTTTGTTTTCGGATACAATTATTTCACCACGCGAAAAATCAATTGGCTCGCCTGTCCATTTATTTACCTGGCCTGAGGAAATTGTAAAGATTGTCAGAAAAATAAGGAGGAATGAAAATTTAATTTTATGATTCATTTAGCTGCAGGTTTTTATAAAATTAGTACATAGTTTTAATTCATTTTTGAAAAATAGAAATAATTTAACGACTTCAAAAAAAGATTCATTCAAATAACTGGAAAAAGTAAATACTGATGGCATTATTTGCTAACAACCCGGGGGTCTCCTGGCAGTATGCCAGATACCTGAATCGACCATTTATAAAAACTGATTTCTTACTTCCCGATTCCCTTACCTTAGAGGGGGAATGCTCATTTTTAGAAGAATATAAAATCAAACATTGGTTTTAATTTGCTTTTGCTAATTTTACGTATCTTTATTAGCAAGTGGATGAGAATTAAGAACCGGTACATAAAATATTTTATTATCGCATGGGTGCTGTTTTACGCAATCCCCGGCAGTGCTTCTGTTGCATTTTACCATTACGGTATTGAAAACGGACTGCCCGAAGCCAGGATTATAAGCATTAGCCAGGATGCCAACGGATTTATTTGGCTGGCCGGGGAGAACAGGCTTTTCCGGTTCGACGGACAACAATTTAAAGCTTATCAAAACACAGGGAACGGCATTTCGGTCATTCCCGGCGGCAAAATCACCACTTTATTCACCGCTTCTGACGGAACTCTTTGGTTAGGTTCAGAAAACGGTATTTCGTGGTACAATTTTTATAAAGACAAATTTATTGGACCAGTTGACGGTTGGGAAAGTGTACATGTAAATGATTTTGCTGAGGACAATGAAAAAAATTTATGGATTGCTACCGACGAAGGACTTGCCCGCTTTAACCCCAAACAAAGTAAAACTACCTGGTACACAGGTTCAGACACTATAAAAATTCCTGAAAATGCCGTTTTGCCTGTCAACGACATTAATGTAACAGCTTGTCAACCCGATGGAAAAATTTGGTTTTCCGGATTCTACGGCGGGCTTTACCGGTTGGATCCGCAAACGCTCGAAGTTGAAAATTTCAATAATTTTGGAGGAACAAATTTTGGGAGTTTTGATATCGCTCACCTCCAATTTGCAAATAATCAGATTTTTGCAAGCACAATAAGCAATGGATTTTTTTGGTTCGACCCCGAGGAGAAAGAAGTGAACCATCAACATTTCGATCATCTGGGATACACGATTAAAAATTTTCGAATAATTGATGATTCTATCGCCTGGCTGTCAAGCAATAACGGATTAATCAGGTTTAACATTCAAACCGGTCAATTCGATCTGCACACTAACATTCCCTCCGACCCGATGAGTCTTGAACGCACAGCAGTCGATAATATTTATATTGACAATGATAAAAACCTTTGGGTTTCGTCGGGAATCAGAGGTGTGAATTTGGGACTGACCAACGTGCTGTTCAATCATTTTGTCGCTTCATCAGGGGGTGCCTATCAACTCACGCAAAAAGAGGTTACCTCTATCCTTTTCGATCATAACAACAACATGTGGCTGGGCTACGAGGGTGGTTTTGTAGAAAAACACAGCCATACCCCGGTACAAATGAAGCAGTTTCAACTTAAATCAAAAAAAAGCAGTGGCCCGCCGGGATCTGTAATGGCAATTTTTGAAGACAGCCGGCAACGCATTTGGGTTGGATCCTGGCAGGGTGGTTTGCAAGTATTTAATCCCGTCAAGTCGGCTTTCGAACACGTTAACTTTAAACCCGATTCACTTAACCGCCAGCTTGAAACAGCTGATATCAGAGGAATTACGGAAGACAATGATGGAAATATATGGATAAGTTTTCACGGAGTCGGAATTGGCAAATACAACCCGGAATCGAATTACATGGAACTGTTTCGCCACGACCCTGAAAATCCTTTCACCAGTTTATCGAACGATTATTCGTACAACCTTTGCACCGATCACGACAATAATCTTTGGATTGCCACTGTATATGGGGTTACCAGGTTAAACCTCAAAACCGAACAGTTCAGCACCTACTTTCACGAAGAAGAAAATCCGGCTTCACTTTCAGAAAATAAAATCAATACAGTACACTGTGATGTTGCCGGAACCGTTTGGGCAGGTACCGGCAACGGGTTAAATATTTTTGTGCCTGAACGTAACACTTTCATTCCGGCACTGACGAGCGACGACTTTCCCTTCCTGGATATTTCAGCCATCGAATCGGTTACGCCCGGTGAAATCTGGTGCAGCACCCAGTCGGGAATCCTCCGGCTCAACTACAACCCGACTTTAGGAAACGACAGTATTTCAGTTCAAATCCGCTTTTTCAATTACTCCGACGGCCTTGTTTCCACGAATTATTTCGCCCGGTCATCTGCAACCGACGGGGAAAACAACATATATTTTGGGGGCAACGAGGGAATTGACTTTTTCAACCCACGGGAAGTAAAAGATTTGCAAAGGTCACCGGGAAAAACCTTAATCACCGAAATTTCAGTCGATGGCCAGCCCTACTTCTCCCGCATAGATACTACAAGCCCTGAAATTCCATTATTAAAACTGAGCCACGACAAACGAATGATAAATATACGGTTTACCACAATTGATTTTAGTTACCAGGCTCGCCAGAGTTACCGTTATATGCTGGAAAATTTTAACACTGACTGGATTTATTCACAAAACGAACAAGTAGCAACATATACCAATTTATCCCCCGGTAATTATTTTTTCAGAATTGAAGTAATGGATAAAAACGGGAAATGGCAAAGCCAGCCTGCATTGTTTCAGCTCAAAATAAAAGCCCCTTTCTGGAGAACTCCTCTGTTTATTATCATTATGGTCGTTTTCATTGTCCTCCTTTTTGTATTTATTTTAAAATGGAGATCGCGCGTCCTCATTAAACGGCAAAAAAAGCTGGAACAAATAATTGATGAAAACATCAGCGAACTGCAACAAAAAAACGAACAACTGGAGCAGGCCAACCAAACAAAAAACAAATTTTTCTCCATCATATCGCACGACCTGCGCAGCCCTTTTTCAGGATTGGTCGGAATACTCGATGTTTTAACTGATTCTGACTATAATATGAATAATGACAAACAAAAAGAGTTGTTGCAAGCTGCCAAAAAATCTGCCGACAACACATTTGAACTGCTCGAAAACCTGCTCACCTGGTCACGCTCGCAAATGGAAAAAATCAACATTTCACCGAAAACAGAAAACCTGGGTAAAATTCTGCAAAATAATATCGAATTAAAAGAAGCTTCAGCACTGCAAAAAGGAATTACAATCAACCGCAAGTTCCCGGAACAAATCGATGCATTTTTTGACACGGATACAATAAACGCCATTACCCGGAACCTGCTCAGCAATGCACTAAAATACACGCCGCCCGAAGGTGAAATTACTGTTTCGGCAAAAAGTGAAAACGGGGTTGTAACTGTCCATATTGCCGATACAGGAATTGGCATGAATGAAGAAGAGGTGCGCCAGCTGTTCAACCTGAACAAAAAGAGCCGAAACGGTACCCAGGGTGAAAAAGGTACCGGGCTGGGGTTAATCATCTGCAAAGAATTTATTGAAAGAAATTCAGGGAAAATATGGGTTACGCCCAATCAACCCCAAGGTACGGTTTTTCATTTCTCATTGCCGGTTCAGGAGATTTAACAGGCAAACAATTCTTTGACAAAAAAAATTAGAACATCCGTTTAAGAAATTTTGAGAAAATCTGTAATTTAATATTTTACAGATTTTTTCAAAATTTCAAATTGTGTAATACGCTTTTCAGACACCGCCCTGAAGGACGGTGCTGTTTTTATACAAAAAAAATCTGCCAATGTAGAATTAGTAAAATAGTCAAATATGAAATTAACAGCCAATGTAATCGGTGCCACCGGATTGGTAGGCAAACAGCTTGTACAACTTCTCTTGGAAAATAAAAATTTTGAGAAAGTGCGAATTTTTGTGCGCCGCAGTCCGGGAATTTCACATCCCAAACTGGAAGAACAAATAATTGATTTTGACCACGAAGAAAGCTGGGCTGAAAAACTGACTGGCGATGTGCTTTTTTCAGCATTGGGAACTACCCTGAAACAGGCCGGCAGCAAAGAAAAGCAATACGAAACGGATGTCACTTTCAACCTGAATTTCGCCCAAAAAGCCAAAGAAAACGGCATTGAAAACTACGTGCTGGTTTCGTCGGTGGGTGCAAATACCAAATCGCGAATTTTTTATACCTGCATGAAAGGTGAATTAGAAGAAGCTGTTTCGGAACTGAATTTTAAAAATCTCGCAATTCTGCGCCCGGCATCGTTAACCGGCGACCGAGAAAAGCGACGGCCAATGGAAGAATTGTCGGTTCCTGTTGTTCGTTTTGTTACCAAATTCATTTTCAAAAATTTCCGCCCCATTCACGGAAAAACTGTGGCAAAGGCCATGATAAATGCTGTGTTACATCCTGATCCTGAAAAAATAATTTGGGAAGCCGCGGATGTTTTCCAATTGGCTGAAAACGACTGAGAACTTATTTTTGTACATTTAACCTTCATTCAAACTAAACTACCATGACTGGTAATTTCATTCGCGGGCTGATAATTCCCTTTCTGTTTCTGTCTGTAAATACTGTTTCCGGGCAAAGGATAATGGAGAAACCGGACGGGGGTGCTTTTGCAGCAGTTGCCGGCAACAGGTGGGTTCCCTGTTTCAATCAAAAAATAATTAATTATGTACACAGGATTACTTCACGGACATAACCTTTTTCGCTGGCTGGTTTTAATTGTTCTAATTATAGCCATTACTTTTTCAATTTACGGATGGCTGGGAAAAAATGAATGGACCAAAAGAGACAAAGTTTCGGGTTTGCTGCTCACAATTTTCATGGACATCCAGTTCCTGATTGGTTTAATACTTTACGCTTTTGTAAGCCCGCTCACCAAAGCAGCGTTTGCCAATTTTGGGGCGGCAATGCAAAATGCCGACCTTCGGTTTTATGCGGTGGAACACATTCTCATTATGCTGGTGGCCCTGATATTAGTCCACATAGGCAAAAGCAAAACGAAAAAAGCCGTATCGTGGAAAAAACATCGTGTGGCCGCAATCTGGTTCGGGCTGAGTTTTATTTTGATCCTGGCCGGAATTCCATGGGACAGGGCTTTGTTCTACTAGCCTGGTTGAATTAATTTACTGAAAAATATTCTCCCAAACTACCTTTTCAACCGGATATAAACCGGAAAATGATCGCTTACGCCACCATAATAGTTGGGGCCACCGTAAGTGCGGTTGGGCGACATTTCTCCCTCACTGTTCCGGTATTCCATCCAGTCCTGGTAAAAAACAAAACCTTTTTCTGCAATAACCCGAAATCCTTTATCGTCGAGCAAACCGGTTGAAACGATGATATTGTCAAGCATGTTCCAGTTCCCGCGATAATTGTACGAGCCACGCCCTTCTGAAGCTTCGGGAAACATCAAATTAACCAGCCCTCCTGCTGCTTGATCGGGAGGCAGCGCGTTAAGCACTTCCTGTAAACTTTTGTTGGAGGGTTCATCGTTCATGTCGCCCATTACAATAACATGGCTCCTTGAACCAGACGCAGCCCTGACCGAATCAACTTTACTTTTCAATATGCGGGCCACCTCCATTCTTTTGGGTTGAGTTTGCTCAACTCCGCCAATCCGCGATGGCCAGTGGTTAACAAATACATGAAATTCTTCCCGGTTGCGGGTACGGCCTCTCACGTATAAAATATCGCGTGTTACGTAATCGGGATCATCTGCAAAATGCACGGGAATAGTAAAATGATCGGTTACTTTAAACTCTTCGGGACGGTAAATTAACGCGCAATCAATTCCACGAAAGTCAGGACTTTCAGAATGCACAATCTCGTATTTTCCCCTTGCCAGCAGCCCTGTCCGGGTGAGGTCGGTCACCACCTTTTCATTTTCCACTTCGCACAAACCAACTATTTCGGGCAAATCGCCTTCGTTAATGGCGCTGATAACCCGCGAAAGATCATCCAGTTTTTTCTGATAGCGGACCCTGTTCCACTGTTTTTCACTTTTGGGGGTAAATTCCTCATCGTGTTTCCCGGGTTCATCTTCCAAATCAAACAAGTTTTCGACATTGTAAAAAGCCACTGTCATATTTCGCTTGGCAGCATTCTGCCAAGGGGCGCAAGAAGTGAACACCAGAAATGGCAACGCAAAAAGCAAAATTTTTAGGCCCTGCCGGCGTGGGGAAAAACCTGTATATTTTTGCCTGCTAATCTTTAATATCTTCATAAATTATCTCTCCTTTCCAATTGAAACATCATAAAAATCAGTTACCAGTGTGGCCATCATTCCGGCGGCCCGGGCAGCCTGCATTCCCAGCTCCCCATCTTCGAAAACCTGACAGTGCCGCGGCAAAACGCCCATTTTTTCGGCACATTTTAAAAATGTTTCCGGGTGGGGTTTCGGATGTGCAACATCTTCGCTCGAAACCAATATGTCAAAATATTTATCCAATTCCAAAATCTTTAGCGACTTCCACGCCAGCTTTTTGTAACCTCCGGTACCGACAGACATGGGCATTTCACCGTAATATTTTTTCACCAGGGTTACCACCGGTTCCACGGGTTTCATTTTATGCATCTTCTGTTCATAAACCTGTTCTTTTAAATGCCCGATTTTCTCCGAATCCATTTCTGTTCCAAACATTTCATTCAATTTTTGAATGGTTTGAACAGCGGGAATTCCGGCAAGCGTGGCAAACAGCTCCGGGGTGAATTCAATTCCATAATCGCTAAGGATTTCTTTATAAGCCAAAAAATGAACCGGCATTGTATCGGCAATTGTACCGTCAAGGTCAAAAATCAAAGCCCTTGCTTTTGGGTCGATAACTAATTCTTTCACGAAAGATTAACTTTTTAAGATTGGCCTCAAAATTAAAAATAAATGGCCATTTGTTGCAATCCTTTTCAGATAAGGGGTAATTTTGTGACCGTTTCTTTAAACAATAACTGATGAACCAGGATACAATATTATACACACTCCCTCAGTGGTTTGTATTTGCAGGCATAATTGCAAGTGTATATGGCTGGGTTGAAAAGAAAAAGATGTTCAGGATGATTGGGCCTCTTATATTTATTCTGCTGGGTTTGTATGCCGGTTTTGCTATTGCCAGCGGCTATTTTTCGGCCTACGACTACCTGACACCTGCCGAAATTATGAACGAAGAACTGGAACAGGAAACTTTTGAAGATCTTCCTCTCCAGGCGAAAATACTGCCGGCCTACTGGATTTTCATCGTTTCGGGCATTGTTGCTATTCCGGCATTTATTTTTGAATGGAAAGAAAAGAAGCTCAGAAATCTGTTTATGATACTGACCGGACTTACGGCACTGTTTGGCTTTTTTATTATTGTCGGAGAACTCAGAATGCTGTAATTGTTTAGTTACCCAGGGAATAGCAGGTTAACATTTCTTCATCTTTTATATAAATTTTGTTACCTGCAAAAACCGGATGTGCATACACTTCGGTTTCCGACACCTTGTAAACTTTAATCTCTGAATATTCTTCCGGATTGGGCTCAAAAAATATCAGGTTACCTGTCGCCGGCAATGTAACCATCACACTCCCCAAATCGAGCAGAGCTGCAAACCGGTTATGCGCGGTGGTATCGGCCCATGCCGTTTCGCCGGTTGAAGCATCGAGACAAAAAAGCTTTCCAAGTCGTGCACCATTCCCATATAAATAGCCATCCTTTAAAACAGGTGAATTAAATGAAACGCCATAATTTGGATTTTCCCAATTCAGCTGATAGGAATATTCATCGCCTGATTTTTCAATTGTAAACGATTTGGTTCCCACACCTTGTCCGGCAACAATCACATTTTGCCCGTCGATAACCGGTGTTGACGAATTGTAAAACCTTCTTTCTGTAGGCGTTGGTATGCGCCATAGCTCATCTCCATCATAAGAAATCCCCAACAAATCGGCCCCGGTTTGAACAACCAGGATTTTTTCGCTTCCCACATTCATGGTTACGGGCGAAGAATAGGTCGCGGGCTCATTCTCTATCGTCCAGATTGTTTCCCCGGATTCAGCATCAAAAGCAGCCACTACTCCGTTATCTTGCCCGCCGAGGTGAGCTACACACATATTATCGATTACAATGGGCGACATTGCTGCATAAAATTCCGGAACTTCCGTGTACCGGTCAACTTTCCAAATAACATCCCCGGTTTTTGCATCAAGGCAATGTAAAATTCCTCCCACCCCGAGTGTATATAAATTCCCATCTTCCACAAGAGGTGTACTTCGTGGTCCCGGGTGATTTCGCGGTCCACCTGTAACCTCCGGTGACGGATTTAAAATCGTTTCCCAGACCTCTTCTCCGGTATTCGCATTCACACAAACAGCTACTTCATTATTGTTACGTTTAACATGTAAAAAAATCTCATCTCCCATTAGTATTGGTGATGAATTGGCAAGACCTGCTTCCTCCTGCCAAAGAATAGTCAGCTTTTCAGGCCATTCAGACGGAGCCTTAAATCCGTCAACTTTTGCATCTCTGTTTTCACCCCGCCAACCGGGCCAGTTGTTAGTATTGTTACATGATACGGTGAAAAAAGGCAAACATAACAATAAAAGAATTTTCATTTCGGTTTTTTTCATTTCAGGTTATTTTAAAGTTGATTTATTATTTCTTCCTAATTTAATACATTTTTAAACAGAAATCAAACACACTGAATTAAATATCAATTATTTTTGAAAATTAACGGAATATTAGAATTTTATCAAAAAAAACACCAATTTGCCAACAATTAACTGAACCTATCCACCTATTTTTTATATTGCGGCTGACAATAATTTTATTAAACAGTTATTAAACCGAATTAATTATGAATCCACAGGCTGAGGAACTCAATGCCATTATTAGTCAAAAAAGCGAGGTTGTTTTTGAACTGCTTTCAGAAAAAGGGAAAAATATTTTCTTTCCGAAAAAAGGAATATTGGGGCAAACTGCCGAAGCAAAAGGCACAAAAATTAATGCGACCATTGGTGCCGCAATAGAAGACGACGGCTCACCCATGCGGCTTGATGTGCTGGCTTCAAAAATCGATCTCGATCCTTCACTCGTTTTTCCGTATGCTCCAAGTTTTGGGCGACCCGATTTGCGTTCGAAATGGAAAAATATGATTTACGAAAAAAACCCGTCGCTGCAAAATACAGTTTTGAGCCTGCCGGTTGTTACCAACGCACTAACACACGGAATCAGCATGGCAGGTTACCTGTTTGTCGATCCGGGCGACGAGGTGATTGTGCCGAGCCTCTTCTGGGGAAATTATAACCTCACGCTGGCTAATGCTTACGGGGCGCAACTCACAAAATTCAATTTATTTAAAAACGACGGATTTGATCTCGATGCCTTTGAAGAGAAATTAAATGAAGGCGGAACAGGAAAAAAAATACTGATCCTGAATTTCCCGAACAATCCTTCAGGCTACACGCCAACACAAGAGGAAGTTGATTCAATTGTTTCTATCATCAACAACTCCGCCGAGAAAGGTAACGAAATTGTGGCCATTACTGACGATGCCTACTTTGGACTGGTTTATGAAAAAAATATTGCCAAAGAGAGTATTTTTGCACCGCTGAGTAATTTGCACGAAAATGTTCTTGCCGTAAAAATAGACGGTGCCACCAAAGAAGATTATGTGTGGGGTTTCCGTACCGGGTTTGTCACTTTTGGAATTAAAGGCGGCGATCCCGAACTCTACAATGCGCTTGAATCGAAAACTGCAGGCGCTATCCGCGGTAATATTTCAAATGCAGCCAATATTTCGCAATCATTACTTTATGCTACCTACAACAATCCAAAATATTCATTGCAGAAACAGGCCAAATATCAAACCATGAAAAACCGCTTCAACGCGGTTAAAGAAGCTTTGGAGGACGAGAAATACAAAAAATATTTCACTGCCCTTCCGTTTAACTCGGGTTATTTTATGTGTATCCAACTTACAGATGGGTTAAATGGAGAAGATGTACGGCAGGTGCTCATTAAAAAATACAGCATCGGCACCATCAGCCTGAATAATATTCTTCGCATTGCATTTTCGGCTGTTGCTGCCAACGATGTAAAAGAAATGTTCGATGGAATTTACAAGGCCTGCGAAGAATGCAGCTGAAAAAAATATTTTTCAGAAACAAAAAACTGGCTGTCAGTTTTAAAACCGGCAGCTTGTTTTTTTTTTAGTGAGACAATACGATTGCTTTACTCCATCAGGTTTTCATCCCGGATAATCATTAGAATAGCCGAGTGCGGAAGAATGATGTATTTTTCGTTTTTAAATTCAATTTCGTATCCGCTTTTATTCAGGTAAATGGCCAAATCGCCCATTTGCGCCTGCAGGGGTACATATTTTACATTGTCCTGTTTTTGTTTCCAGGCTTCGTCTTCTTCCGAAATGGCCGGAATAGGGTACCCCGGCCCCACTTTTACAATGTAGCCGCTCAATATTTTTTCACTCTCCTGAACCGTTGGCGGCAGGTAGAGCCCTGTTTTTGTTTTACTCGACGGCGTTTTGGGCTTCACCAAAACACGGTCGCCTACCATTATAAATTTCTCCAGATCTCTTTCTTCAATTACAAGTGACATAATTTCCCTTTTTTTGAGAGTTGCAAAGATAAAATATTCTGATGGGTTTCGGCAAACCAAACCCGATACAAACACCGGCAATAAATATTACCAACATCTTTCCGGTTTCCTTTATATAAAGAGATATTTATCTTAATTTGGCATTTCATAGAAAACATAAAAAAACTGTTATGGGAAATAAATGGAATACTTTCAGCCGGTTGATTACACAAGACGACAGCCTGCCAGCCGCCCAGGCCATGTTATATGCCATTGGGGCAACAAAGAGCTGAATATTGTTTCAGTTTTCGAAGCTTACGGAGAGCGCATAAAAGGAAAGATTTCAGATAAAGATTACAAAGGTATTATAAGAAATTACATGACAGTAACCGGAAAAACAGTGGGAGAAAACCTCGAAGAAGTTCCTGACCTGAAAAAAGGGCAGCAAATAATTCATACGTTTGATAATCCCATCAAAAAGAAAGGGCACATACAAATACTTTACGGAAATCTGGCCGAAAAAGGTGCGGTGGCCAAAATCACCGGAAAAGAAGGCGAACTGTTCTCAGAGCCTGCCCGTGTGTTCGAAAATGAATACGATGCCATTGAAGGCATTCGCACGCAGGTTAAACCGGGCGAAGTAATTGTTATCCGGAACAGCAGGCCAAAAGGGGCCCCCGACATGCCGGAAATGCTGAAACCAACCAGCGCCGTGATGGGAGCCGGACTGGGAAAAGATGTGGCACTTATTACCGACGGGCGGTTTTCAGGCGGTTCACATGGATTCGTGGTAGGTCATATTACTCCCGAAGCGTATGAGGGTGGCACTATCGGCCTGATTAAAAACGGCGACCGGATCACCATCGATATCACAAAAAGCCGTATTGATGTAGATCTAACTCCGGAAGAAATAGAAGCACGGCAAAAAGTATGGCAAAAACCTCATCAAAAAGAATTATCGGGCGTGCTGAAAAAATACAGAGCATCCGTTTCTTCCGCTTCGGAAGGTTGCACAACTGTATAAATAAAAAAATTAATTTTTTTAAATCACATAAAATCCTCACAAACAATTAATTAACCACAACACACATAAAAACATGACAAAATTCATAGTACTTGGTATTGCATGGTAATAGTTTTTATCATTATATTTGTATAACAAACAACAAGGCAAAGAAAAGTACAATCTAAAAAAAAGTTCTATAAAAGTGTAACGAATAAAAAAATGCAACGTCTTAAGGTTGTAAAAAGAATAAAAACAGAAAAAATAAATAACAAAACAAACAGGAGACAAAGTCATGAAAACAACAAACAATGTTCAGAAAGCAAACTTGAAATCAACAGTAGCAGTAGTAGTTCTCGCAGTAGCAATGGTTCTTACCAACGAAGTTTCAGCAGCAGGTTACAGTTTAAGAGCAATGAACGCATACCTGGCAGAAGAAACCGAAGAAGCACTTGCATTGGAAGCATGGATGACAAACGAAAACAATTTTTATGCAACCGTTTCATTGGAAGCTGAAACAGAAAATGCAATGGAACTGGAAAGCTGGATGACCGATGCCAACAATTTCTACAGCACCGTTTCACTGGAAGCCGAAACAGAAGAAGCACTCGAGGTTGAGAACTGGATGACCAACGAAAGTAATTTTTACAACACCGTTTCACTGGAAAATGAAGCCGAAGAATCGCTGAAAGTTGAAGACTGGATGAAAAACGACAACTTATTCAACAAAGCAAACAATGAAAACGAAGAAAAAGAAACCGTAAAAAATGAGAAAGACGAGAAAAAAAGTTTCGGAACTGGTTACAAAGCAACAAATTTCGGAAGAAGAACATTCATCATGTACGAAGAACCGGAAGCCAAATTAAAAATTGAAACCTGGATGATAGACTACAAATACTGGAACGGAAAATAGAAAACCATACAAAAAAGCCACGAAAAGAAAACAATGAAAACAAAAAAGCCGGCAATCGCCGGTTTTTTTTATGTTGCCGGGTATTCGTTGTGAATATCGGTCAGCACCTCGAAACCGGTTTCGGTAACCAGCACGGTGTGCTCAAACTGTGCCGACAATTTGTTGTCGATGGTGCGGGCCGTCCAGCCGTCGGATTTGTCGATAGAAGTGGTCGGGCGTCCCTGGTTTATCATGGGCTCAATCGTGAAAATCATGCCGGGTTTCATTTTCGGGCCTTTGTTGCGGCGAGAGGTGTGGTCCACCTGCGGCTCTTCGTGAAACTGCAATCCAACGCCGTGTCCACAATACTCATACACCACGCTGAATCCTTTTGCTTTAGCGTAGCGACTAATCACAAAACCGATGTTTCCAAACGGGTTGCCGGGTTTTACCTGCTGAACGCCCAGGTCGAGGCAGTGTTTGGTAACGTCGATCAGCTTTTCGGCCTGCGGTGAAATTTCACCCACCGTAAACATGCGCGAGGTGTCGCCGTAATATCCGTCCAAAATTGTTGTGATATCGATGTTTAAAATATCACCTTCTTTCAAAACCATATTTTCCGACGGAATGCCATGACACACAATTTCATTAGGTGAAATACAGCTCGATTTGGGAAATCCGTTGTACCCTTTAGTGGCCGGCACTGCATTGTGCTCAACAATAAATTCCTCAATTTTATTATCGATAAATTCAGTATGTACACCTGCTTTTACAAACTGCGCTGCAAAGTCGAGTGTTTCGGCGGCCAGACGGCTGCTCCTGCGAATTCCCTCAATTTGTTCCGGGGTTTTTATATTAATTCCACCCATAACCTGTTTTAAAATTTTGTGCAAAATTGGTTAAATCCAATTGCATTTCAAAATTGAACAATAAATTTGCAACAATGTTTTGGGGAAGTTGGAAGACGGAAGTTGGAAGTTCGGAACCAAAAACCAGTAACAAGAAACGAGAAACCAGCAACAAGTATTATGAAACACAAACAGCACCTTTCTACCAAATCCTATTTTATCAATCGTTTTGGAAAATTGTCCACACCGTATATATTTTACCAGATGCAGGAAATTGCCTGGGAACATGCCAACCTTTTGGGTTTTGGCTACGAACAACTGAAAGAAAAAAACCAGTTTTGGGTGCTTTCGCGCCTGCAGGTGAAAATTGACCGTCGTCCGGAATGGACCGAGGATTTCACGCTGGAAACCTGGTCGCGCGGCACCGACGGATTTTTTGGTTACCGCGATTACATTTTTGCCGATGAAAAAGGCAACAGCATCATTCAGGCCACCAGCAGTTGGCTGGTTTTAGACACAGATTCCAAAAGAATTGTGCGCTTAAATAATTTCAAGGAATTCCCGAAATACAACGAAAGCGTGTTTGGCACCAACGCCCCAAAAGTAAAATCACCCAAATCGGAAGCACCGCTCGATTTTTCACCGGTACGGTTCAACGAAATCGACATCAACCAGCATTTTAACAGTGGTCGTTACCTGGAACGCATCATTGATAGCTACACGTTCGATTTTCACGAAAAAAATGAACTGACCAAATTTGAAGCGAACTTTTTAAAAGAAGGAATGCCCACCGACCGGCTGGCCGTAAAAAAGCAGGAACTTGATTCATCCAATCATCTTTGCAGTATAATTCGCGAAAATGACGGAGTGGAACTGATACGTGCGAAGCTGATCTGGCAGGGACGGTAAAAAGCTGTCATTTCCGCGCACGCAGGGAATCTCCTAATATTCATCGGATGACTCCGAGTCATCCGATGAATAACCGCCACCGAACAATTCCAGTACTTTCCCCATCTTCTTTTCCATTCTATCAACGTTGTCAGGTCTGTCGACGCCGACAAGTTGCTTTTTACGGCGGGGCTTCCCCACCTGACAGCGCCTGCAAACCTGTCAGCGTGAACAGGAAATATCCATCTAACGGTTGTAACCGCGAGACGTATAATATCACAGCAACTCAATAATCTTCCCCACCTTCTCCTCCATCGGTAAATGACCGTCGATCCAATGAATTGTTGTGCCGCGTTTTTCCATACCGCGGAACCAGGTCATCTGGCGTTTGGCAAACTGGTGGATTGCAATTTCCAGTTGCCTAAACATTTCGTCGTACGATAATTCGCCGGTCAGGTGCAGTGTCAGGTATTTGTACTCCAACCCGTAATAAATCAGTTGTTCCGGAGTTAATCCTGAATCCAGCAATTTCTTCACTTCGTCGATCATATCTCCTTCCAAACGCTGTTTCAACCGTGCGGTAATTCTTTGCCGGCGTGTTTCGCGATCGAATTTCACGCCAATATTCAGGCTCCGGATTTCCGGCATCGAAGTGTCGATTTCTGGATTTTCACGGTAATACATTTCAATCTCAATGGCGCGAATGGCGCGGCGGTCGGTTTCCACATCAGTTTTATTGTGGAGATCCGGTTTCAAATCTTTCAGAATTTGCGTAAGTTCTTCTAACGATTTTCCCTCCAGCTCTTTTCGCAGTTGCTTATTTGGGGGCACCTGGATGAGCTTGTAATTTTTCAGCACCGCCTCTATGTACAATCCGCTGCCACCACACAAAACCGGAAAATTGCCATGCGATTGAATCTCCTCAAAAACCCGGATAAAATCGGCCTGAAACCGGTACACATTGTAATGCACGCCTGGTTCCTCGATATCGACCAAATGTGATGGAATTTCCCGGCCATCGACAAAATAATCGTCGTAATCTTTTCCGGTACCCAAATCCATGCCGCGGTACACTTGTCGCGAATCAGCCGAAATAATTTCGCCATCGACTTTTGCTGCCAGATTGGCTGCCAACCCGGTTTTTCCAGTGGCGGTCGGTCCTAAAATGGTGATTAGGTTGTATGTTGAATGTTTTTCTTGCATGGTAAAAAATGATTGAGTACAAAACTAAGAATAATTAAATTTCTTAATATTTAGATATTTTCAGGAAAGGATGATATTTCTCTTTTATGACAAGATGTTGCTTAAAGAAGCTGTAAGTCATATCGACAACTTTAATCCCACGCGAAACCCGCAAAATCATAAAACGCAAATTTCGCAAAGAAAAGGTGAAGAAACGCAGAAATGGATTCAAATTATTATGAAATTGGAGGTTAAAAAAATGTTCCGAAAAAAAAATTTAGAGTTATCAATCTTTAAACAAGTTAAAACCTGGCGGGTTTTGCGTGAAAATATTTTGCGCTCTCTGCGTGGGATATCTTCATGCGCCTTAGAATAAAAACAAGCATTGATTCATCACCAATCAATACTTTCTAAAAAAATTAAAAAACAATCTGTCGCTTAGGATACTGTTTTACGAACGATTATATTTGGAATAAAATTACAATCGTTTTTTAAAATGATAAAAGAGGCATGTGTAGAAACTTTTGAAGAGGCACAAAAAGCTGAACAGCAAGGAGCCAGTCGTATCGAGCTTTGTTCCGATTTGGCAAACGACGGGCTTACTCCTTCGCTGGATCTGATACAAAAAACCTGTGATGCGCTAAAAATTCCGGTGATGGTGATGATTCGCCCGCGGGCAGGAAATTTCGTTCATTCTGAAGAAGAAATCAACCGGATGAAAACCGACATCCACCGTGCAAAACAAGCTGGCGCTGCAGGCGTGGTGTTCGGATTGCTGGATGCCGGGAATAAAATCGATGTGCAGAATACACGCCTACTAACTGAATATGCATATCCGCTGCCGGTAACCTTTCACAAAGCCATCGACGAACTGGAAAATCCGGTGGAGGGAGTGGAAGTGCTGAAAAAAATCAGCGGCATCAAACGAATTCTGACCTCGGGAGGCAAACCATCCGCCATGGAAGGACTCGAAACACTGAAAAAAATGTTGCAAACTGCCGGTGAAAATCCCATCATTATGATTGCCGGAAAAGTAACCGGTAAAAATGTGGAAGAATTACAGCAACTGACCGGTGCAGTTGAATTTCACGGGCGGCGAATTGTGGGAAACCTCTCAAGTGAAAAAGCAGGCAGTAGGTAATAGGCAGTAAGCAAATTTCCTAATGACCAGTGACCAATGACCAGTGACCAATGACCAGTGACCAATGACCAATGACCAATGACCAATGACCAATGACCAGTGACCAGTGACCAATGACCAGTGACCAATGACCAATGACCAATGACCAATGACCAATGACCAGTGACCAATGACCAATGACCAGTGACCAATGACCAATGACCAATGACCAATGACCAGTGACCAATGACCAATGACCAATGACCAATGACCAGTGACCAATGACCAATGACCAATGACCAGTGACCAATAATTCTAAAATCTAATAAAAAAATGAAAAAGTTAATTTTTATAATTCCCGTTCTTTTTGTGCTGATATCGCAGGCACAATACGAACATGAAGTAACCGGGTACGTTTGGCCCGAAGACGAAAAAGTGTTGCAAAAACTGGAAGAGTGGCAGGATTTGAAATTCGGGTTGCTGATGCACTGGGGTGCTTACAGCCAGTGGGGAATTGTGGAATCGTGGAGCATTTGCCCCGAAGATTACGGCTGGTGCGAACGCAAAACAGGTTCCAATCCCGACGATTATTTCACCTATTTGCAGGAGTACGAAAACCTGAAGCTAACGTTCAACCCGGTTAATTTCAATCCCGAAAAATGGGCCGAAGCCGCCAGCGATGCCGGAATGAAATACGTGGTTTTCACTACCAAGCACCACGACGGATTTTGCATGTTCGACTCGAAATACACCGACTACAAAATTACCGACGAAGACTGCCCGTTCAGCACTAATCCGCGGGCCAACGTGGCAAAAGAAATTTTCGATGCCTTCCGGGCAAAAGATATGTGGGCAGGTGCCTATTTTTCGAAACCCGACTGGAACCACGAAAACTATTGGGACCCGAAATTCCCGCCGTTCGACCGCAACGTCAACTACGACCCGGAACTCTACCCTGAAAAGTGGAAAAAGTACGTGGACTTCACGCATAACCAGATTATGGAGCTGATGACTGATTACGGCGACATCGATATTCTGTGGCTTGACGGTGGCTGGGTAGCCAAAAAACCCGCGCCTATGATAGAGGAAGCATACGCCCGCAAAGCAGAAGGCGTTTCTTCGGGATTCATTAAAAACCGGGTGGTGAACCAGGACATTCGCATGGATGAACTGGCAGCCAAAGCGCGTGAAAAACAACCCGGACTCATTGTGGTGGACCGGGCAGTGCGCGGCCCCAACCAAAACTACCTGACCCCCGAAAACCGCGTACCCGAAACGCAACTCCCATACCCGTGGGAATCGTGTATTATTGCAGGAGGTGGCTGGTCGTGGGTGCCCAACCCGAATTTTATGACACCCAAACAAGCCATCCACATGCTTGTGGACATTGTGGCGAAAGGCGGAAACCTCCTGTACAACATCGGACCGGGCCCCGACGGAACCTGGCCACAGGGAGCTTACGAACTACTCGCTGCCATGGGCGACTGGATTAAAGTGAACGGCGAAGCCATTTATTCCACCCGCGCCATCGAGCCGTATAAAACCGACAACATCTGCCTCACGCAGAAAAAAGATTCCAAAGAAGTGTATGCCATTTACCTTGATGAATCCGATAGCGAGAACCTCACTTCGAGTGAAAACCTCGCTAAGGGGTTGCCGGAATCATTTACGGTTAAAGGCATTTTTGCGGCTGACAATGCCAAACTCAGCATGCTTGGTACCCGTGGCAACCTGAAATGGGAAAACACCGACGAAGGCGTGAAAATTTTCATTCCCCGTAAAATCCGCAATAATTTACCGTGCGATTTAGCCTGGGCCGTGAGTATTTCGGAAGTAAAGTGAGTTTCAATCAGTCATACCCTCACTCCGAGTGAAGGTATGACTTTTTGGGGAATGACAAAGTTCATTCTTCAAACAATTCTTTAACGGTTTTCATAGGCAAAAACATCTTTCCGCTGCCGGGCAGTTTAATGAACCCATATTTTCTGTAAAATCTTTCAGCCTCATTATCCAGCGGATCAACAACTACAGAGTAAGCTCCTATGAGACAGGAAGCATCGTAACATCTCTTTAATGCATCAAATAACAACAATTTTCCAAGTCCTTTTCCTTGAAAATTTTTATCAATTGCCAATCGGCCAATCAAAATCGTTGGTAGGGATGAATAAGATTTTGGAAACTTTTTCCTGAAGCTATCCGGGATTAAATCATTAGAAATGCTATTGCCAGATAATGTATAATAACCGGAAACATTACCTGATGTTTTGTCAACCGAAACAAAACATGCTGAAAGCTTCCGCTTTACATCTTGTTTTGCCTGCTTCCAAAAATAAATATCCAATAAATCTTTCCCGCATGAGAACCTGTTTCTGTCATGGTTTGAATCGAGCGAAACCGTTAAATAACTCATTGGGAAGTTAACTTTTTGTATTCTTCTTTTGCCGAAAGCAATTCTTCATTAGGCTTTGGAGGATTTAGCAATGCTTCAAAAAAAATTTCTTTATCTTTTTGAGATGCGAGTATTTTTTCCCGCTCTTCGATAATTTCCTTAGCTTTTTCCTGAACTGTTACAATAACAAAATCAGTTAAATTCCTGTATCCGCCAAGCGCAGCAGCCCGTTCAAAAAGCTGCTTTTGTTCTTTCGGTAGTTTTGTGTCGAACCTTGCTTTTTCTTGTTTTAATGAACTCATAACTTATCAGTTTTTTTGCAAAAATACGGATAATTTCCGTACAATACAAATAAACATACGGGTAATACCCGTACAAAAACAAGTTGAAAGAAACTTCACAATTCTTATGGTTTGATTATTTAAAGTTTATTATTTCGGTTGAGGAAGTGTTTGGAATCACCCCATTCATCGTAGCCGATTTCGCTGCCTGCCAGCTCAATACGGGCTTCTAAGCAGTTGCGGCACAACTCGGCATCTTCGTCGAGGCAGGGTTTGTCTTCGTACAGCAGGTAATCTTTCCGGTACTGGCAGGGAGTGAGGTTGGGCATAATCACGTTAGCGCCCACCGTAAGCGCTTTTTCGCGTCCTGCCGGGTCGATGGCCTGTAATGCCGTGGCCGCAGCAATGTTAATGTCGGGCATCAGCAGGCGGAGGGCTGCAATCATGTTCAGCGCCAATTCAAACCGTTCCTGTTTGGGTTGCAATAAATGACGGTGCGCAAAAAGCGGGGTGTGTGCATGTTCGATGTACGGCCCCATTCCACACATATCGATGTCCATCTTTTTAAAAAAGAGGAGGTCGCCGGCCAAATCATCGAGGGTTTGAAACGGCAGGCCAATCATCACGCCTGTCCCCACCTGGTAGCCGGTTTCGCGCAAAAACTGCAACGCTTCCACACGCTTTTCAAAAGAATGATTGGGTGTGTCCGGATGAATTTTGTAGTACAGTTCGCGGTTCGACGCTTCGATGCGCAACAGGTAACGATGCGCGCCGCTTTCGAACCACCGGCGGTAGGTTTCGCGGGATTGCTCCCCGCAACTCAGTGTAATGCCCAGTTCGTTGTTCGAGAGCAGCTTTATCTTTTTCAGCAGATTATCCACGCGCTTTACAAACGCCGGCGATGACAATTCGCCCGACTGCAACACCACTGAGCCAAAACGGTTATCCCACGCAAAACGGCACGAGTCCAGGATTTCATCGTCGGTGGCATTGTAGCGCACCACTTTTTCGTTGCTTTTGCGAATGCCGCAATACCAGCAATCTTTTGAGCAGATATTCGAAAATTCCACCAATCCGCGAAAATAGACTTTGGAACCAACCACGGCTTTTTTCACTTCTGCTGCCTTCTTCAACAAAGCCTGACGTTCTTCTCCTTTCAGGCTCAGCAAAAATGCCAGCTCCTCGCGGGTAAATTCGGTTTTCGATAAAACATTGCTCAATTCCATGGACACAAAAATAGTTACTTTCAGCAGGATTTTTATGATGGAGCAATTTAAATGATTTGAGAATTAAAAATAACACCGTCCTTCAGGGCGGTGTTTTAAAAGTGCGTTGGTGCATGAAATTATGGAAAATTTTGTAAAATAATAAATTACAAAATTTTCCATAATTTCCTATAAGCGAATAGCTTAATCATTTCAACGCCCTAAAGGACGGTGCTGGTTTTGTCCAAAGAAAATCTCCCGCAGATTTCGCGGATAAACGCTGATTTTTATAGTTTTCTGCGAAAATCCGCGAAATCTGCGGGACATCAATAAATTTAATGAACATAAACCAGAAATCTTGGTCTTAAAAAACAGAAAAACATCACCAATCGAAAAACTCAAACGCGTATAAAGCTGATAATACAACTACAGTCCAGAATGAATTGGATTTTAGTACCTGTCATTTCGAGTGTTCACCTAATTTTTTATTAGGCAATCTGAGGCACGAAGATGAGCCCGCCTGACCGGACGGGCAGGAAATCTGCTCCTTCAATGAGAGATTTCTCCTCCCAAGTCGTCGAGATGACAATTCAAAATATTTTATCGCTCACGCAACCTTTTTCAACCTTCCTGCATCTACCTTCCAGCAACTAAAATCTCAGCGTTATGAAATCACTTTACTCTACTTCAAAAATGAAAACAGTTCTCTTTCTTGTTTTTGCATTATTTTTAAGCATCCACTCACAGGCACAGGAACAACAAGAAGAAGACAAAACACTGTCGCCTTTCTTTTTTGTAAAAGGAACCGATGACAGCGTGGATCAGCTACCGTTGAAATCGACTTCCGCGGAAGTCAACATCAGCGGTGTAATGGCCGATGTAACAGTGCGCCAAACCTACTGCAACACCGGTCAGTTACCGCTGGAAGCCATTTATGTTTTCCCGGCATCGACAAAAGCGGCGGTTTACGCGATGCAAATGGAAATTGGCGACCGCATTCTCATTGCAGAAATAAGGGAAGCGGAGCAGGCTCGCGAAGAATATGAAGAGGCCAAGGAAGAAGGAAAAACCACGTCGCTGCTCGAGCAACAGCGCCCGAATGTTTTCCAGATGAATGTTGCGAATATTATGCCCGGAGACACCATCAATGTGGAAATGAAATATGTGGAACTGATTACCCCGGAAGAAGGAATTTACGAATTTGTCTATCCTACGGTTATGGGGCCGCGTTATGCCGAAATCTCTGCCGACGAAGACAGTTCGTGGGTAGAAATTCCTTACACTCACGAAGGCGAAGCGCCGCTGTACGATTTCGATATCGACGTTAATTTGAATGCCGGTATGAAAATCCAGTCAGTCGAGTCGCCTTCACACGAAACGCTGGAAATCGATTTTCCTTCTCAGAATTCTGCAATTTGCTCACTACCGGAAGAGGCGAAAAAATCGGGAAATAAAGATTTTGTGCTGCACTACCAGCTTTCATCCGACCGACTGGAATCGGGAATGCTGCTTTACGAAGGAGAAGATGAAAATTTCTTTTTGACCATGATACAGCCGCCCCGGCAGGTTCATGAATCCGAAATTCCGCCGCGCGAATACGTGTTCATCATGGATGTTTCAGGCTCTATGAATGGTTTTCCTATCAGCATTTCAAAAACATTGCTAACCGATTTGATTTCTAACCTGAAACCTACCGACAAATTTAATGTGATGTGTTTTTCAGGCGGTTCGCAGGTGTTATCGGAAACTTCGCTCGATGCCAGCCAGGAAAACATCGACAAAGCGCTCGACATGATAAACAACAAGCAGGGAAGCGGCGGCACCAATATGCTGGCGGCGCTAAAAAAGGCTTTTGCACTGAAAGGAACGGAAAATTATTCACGCACTTTTGTGGTGGTAACCGATGGTTATGTGACTATCGAAAAAGAAGCATTCACGCTCATAAGCAACAGTTTGTCGGAAGCCAATGTCTTTGCTTTCGGAATCGGGAGTTCGGTAAACCGCTACCTGAT
Organism: Tangfeifania sp.; assembly: GCF_055108615.1. Lineage (NCBI taxonomy): Bacteria > Pseudomonadati > Bacteroidota > Bacteroidia > Marinilabiliales > Prolixibacteraceae > Tangfeifania > Tangfeifania sp. The sequence continues at coordinate 39,191 of NZ_JBSQIC010000011.1, forward strand.
TGAGGGACTGGCCCGCGTGGGAATGGGCGAACCGTTTGTAATTCTCGACCATGAAGAAGCGCCTGAAAAAGCCGAAAAATTCAGGAAATATATTCAGTCGCCGGTGCTCACAAACATCGATATCGATTTTAATAATTTCCAGGTGAACAGCGTGGAACCACCAACTGTACCCGATGTTTTTGCAGAACGGCCTATCCTGATTTTCGGAAAATGGGAAGGTGCCCCGCAAGGATCGTTCGAAATCAGCGGTTTATCAGGTAGTCACGATTTTCATCAAAAACTGTATGTAAACAATTATCCGCCATCGGAACAAAATTCAGCACTTAAATATTTGTGGGCACGCCATGTTATCCAGCGGCTCGACGATTACGGCCAACTGAATCAATATGGCGAGGAGGATGAGGCAGTGAAAGAAGAAATCATCGAACTTGGGTTGAAATACAATCTGCTAACGCGTTACACCTCTTTCATTGCTATCGATTCGCTCATCCGCAACACAGGAGATTCAACCGCCACAGTTACTCAGCCCTTGCCACTTCCCTCCGGAGTCAGCGATTTAGCCGTGGGAAGTTACAGAAGTGGAGGCAATACTTCTGCTTTATATTCAGCCGATGCTTTCAAAAGTTTTGGTGGAGAGCAGCAAGTGGCAGAGAACAGATCCTCCATCGACCAGATGTATCCGAACCCTGCCTCTGAAAAATTCAAAGTGTGGCTCAACATCCTGGAAACAGACAAGGAAAGCAGGATTGCACTGCTTTTATTCGATAATCTCGGACATAAAATGGATGAAGTTGAAGTGCATTACACTGATGACGGGTACATTCGTGTAGGCTTTGACCTGGCAAATTATTCCGTTATTAATGCAGGAGTTTACCGGCTCACACTTCTCATTGACGGGAAAGCAGTGGATTCAAAAAATATTGTGGTATCTCGATAATCAACTTATAAAAACATATGACCATTATTTAATTCATAAAAACATATTGAACAACATATAAAAACCTTGCATTTCTCCTCCTTTTTTGAAAAAGAAACTTTTACTTTTGAAACTGAATCCTGCGGGAAGGCAGCGCTGACCTTAGGGAAAGAAATCAAAGGATAAAGGATGAAGGATTATGGATGAATAAACAGGATTAATCCGTCATTGCTTTGAAACTTCCCCAACTTTCTTCCCGCATAATATTTTAGAGAATAATGACTGAAAGTCAGAAACGACTGGGTTTTGTCGGCATTATTATCGACAACCGCGAAAAGTGTGCAGGCATTGTAAACGATGTTTTGAGTGAACATGCCGAGCTAATTTTGGCCCGAACCGGCCTGCCCAACGCCAAGGGAACTACTTCGGTAATTACACTGGTTATCGATGCCACAACCGACGAAGTGGGCGTTTTAACCGGGAAACTTGGTCGTATTAATGGAGTTTCAGTCAAATCAGGATTAGCCAAAAATAATATCAACTTAAAATAACAGCACCATGTATAATGTACCAGCCGATTTTATAAACGAACAACAAGTGTGGGATGTGCTTAATACCCACAAAACTGCCGATAGTTACAAAATCAGGGAAATATTGGCCAAAGCTGCCGAAATGAAAGGCCTCGACTTGGAGGATGTGGCCGCGCTCACAAATATCAGCGACCCGGTTTTGCTCGGAGAACTTTTCGATACGGCCAACCAGGTGAAAGAAACCATCTACGGGAAACGGCTCGTTTTGTTTGCCCCGCTCTATATTTCCAACCTTTGCTCCAACGAATGCCTTTACTGCGCATTCAGGGCAACTAACAAAGATATTGTGCGAAATGCGCTCACCCAAAAACAAATAGCGCGCGAGGTGGAAGTGCTCATCAATCACGGGCATAAACGAATTCTGATGGTAGCCGGAGAATCTTACCCGAACCAGGGATTTCAGTACATTCTCGATTCCATAAAAACAATTTACAGCGTGAAGTCGGAACATGGCGAAATCCGGCGTGTAAATGTGAACATTGCGCCGCTATCAACCGATGACTTTGTTGAGTTAAAAAAAGCCAACATAGGTACTTACCAGATTTTCCAGGAAACCTACCATCGCGAAACCTATAAAAAGGTACATCTTAGAGGAAAAAAACGCGATTACAACTGGCGTGTATGGTCGTTGCACCGGGCCATGGAAGCCGGCATCGATGACCTGGGCATCGGCGTACTTTTCGGGCTGTTCGATTACCGTTTTGAAATCCTGGCCATGATGCAACACATCCGCGAGCTGGAAAAACAATTTGGAGTGGGGCCGCACACCATCAGTGTTCCCCGCCTGGAGCCGGCCACCGGCAGCGACCTGGCCACTAACCCACCCTTCCCGGTTTCCGATATCGATTTCCGGAAAATTGTGGCCATTCTTCGGCTGGCAGTTCCGTACACCGGCATCATCATGTCAACGCGCGAAACAGCACAAATGCGCCGCGAAACATTTGCACTGGGTGTGAGCCAGATTTCGGCCGGCAGCCGCACCAACCCGGGAGGTTACGAACATGAGGAAGATGAGGACGATCCTTCAGGCCAGTTCAGTCTAGGGGATCATCGTCCGCTCGACGAAGTGATTCAGGATGTGGCAAAAATGGGCTACATTCCTTCGTTCTGCACCGCCTGTTACCGGCTTGGCCGAACCGGACAAGACTTCATGGATTTGGCCAAACCCGGTGATATCAAACTGCATTGCGCACCCAACGGTTTGTCATCTTTTAAAGAATACCTGCAAAATTATGCGACTCCCGAAACTGCTGAAATAGGAAACCGTTTAATCAAAGAAACCATTGCCGGGATGGACGGCCTGGCCAAACAACGCGCCGAAAAACTAGTAAAACGCGTGGAAGCCGGACGGGATGATGTGTATTGTTAATATTGAAAAGGTTTCTTAATTTTGAGAAAAGTTACAATATGGAAGAGTTGAAATTTAAATATTGGAAAGACGGAAATATTTGGGTTGGATATCTTGAAATTTATCCTGATTACTGGACACAAGGAGAATCGAAAGAAGAACTGGAAAATAATTTAAGAGAATTATACAAAGATTTAACTAGTGGTGATCTTCCCAATCCCGTTAAACAAGGAACACTAAAAATTGCATGAAACGCTGAAAACTGATTAAAACAATTGAAAAAATGGGTTGTGTTTTAATTCGGCACGGAAGCAACCACGATTGGTACCAAAATCCGAAAACAGGATTTTTTCAACCAGTTCCACGGCATAATGCGATTAATGAAACCCTGGCTAAACACATTATAAAAAAACTTCAAAATCATTAAGCCAACTGAACCAATCAAATGGAAAAAACGCGAATTGAAACTGATCTCCTCGGGCAAAAGCAAATCCCTGCTGATGCACTTTGGGGAATACACACCGCACGGGCAGTTGAGAATTTCCCACTTTCAGGTAAAACCATTCATCCTGAATTAATTAAAGCTTACGGCGAAGTCAAACTGGCTTGCGCGCAAACCAACATTCACCTGGAAGTTTGGAAAGACAGGCCCACAAAAGCAGGTGCCATTGAAAAAGCATGCTTCGAAATGAGCCAGGGATTGCTGAATGAACATATTCTGGTGGATGTCCTGCAAGGTGGTGCCGGCACTTCTACCAACATGAATGTTAACGAAGTGATTGCCAACCGGGCGCTACAGATTCTTGGTGAGAAGCCTGGCAGTTATGATATTATTTCACCGTTGGATGACATCAACCTGCACCAATCTACCAACGATACTTATCCCACTGCATTAAAAGTTGCGGCTATTCGATTGCTGCGATTGCTCGAGCAAAGTGTGCTCGAACTGCAGGAAGCCTTTCAGCAAAAAGAAAAGGAATTTGCACACATCGTGAAAATTGGCCGCACCCAATTGCAGGATGCAGTTTTGGCAACCCTGGGGCGCGAAATGAGCGCCTACGCCGAAGCTTTCAACCGCGACCGCTGGCGCATTTATAAATGTGAAGAACGGCTTCGGGTGGTGAATCTTGGAGGAACAGCCATTGGAACCGGACTGGGCGCACCCAGAAAATTCATTTTCAGGGTAACTGACCGCCTCCGTGAAAATACCGGAATTGGGTTGGCACGCAGTGAAAACCTTATCGATGGCACCCAAAATGCCGATGTTTTTGTGGAAGTTTCGGGGATTTTAAAAGCGTGTGCATCTAATCTTTACAAAATAAGCAACGACTTACGCCTGATGAGCAGCGGCCCCGATGCAGGTTTCAACGAAATCAACCTCCCCGTAAATCAGGCAGGCTCATCAATTATGCCCGGAAAAGTAAACCCGGTAATCCCTGAAGCAGTGGCCCAGGCAGCTTTGCTTGTCATGGGCAATGACCAAATCCTCACACAGGCCTGTAGCGCCGGCAATCTCGAACTCAACCAGTTTATGCCACTCATTGCACACACTTTGCTTGAAAATTTATCCTTGCTCGAAAATGCATGTAAAATATTCAAAATAAATTGTGTTATTGAAATTACGGCAAATCAGGAAGTTTGCCAAAAAAATGTAGAAAATTCCACGGCAACTGTAACCGCACTGTTGCCTAAAATTGGCTACAATAATGCCGCAATAATTGCAGAAAAAGCACAAAAAGAGAACATCTCAATAAAAGATGCTGCAATAAAACTGAACCTCATTTCGAACAAAGAATTCGAAGATTTGATAACTCCGGAGGCTGTGTGTAGATTGGGGAGCTAATACCCTATTTTTCAACAAAACTTTAAATTCTGATAATCAACAAGATGAAAAAAATCCCTTTATTTAAGATAAAAATATATTAATATTCTTTGGATTTGACACTGGAAGTTATTAATATTGAATCTAAATTAAAATAAAATCGAAAGTAAATTAGATTGTATAACTCAAAATTGAAAATTATGAAAAAAGTATTATTTGCATTCGCATTTGTTTTAGCGTATGGTTTGTCAGTATCAACAGCAAGTGCAACAGTAGTTGAAGATGAGAAAGACAAAGTAACTGTAGTTGCCGACAAAGGTGACAGCAAAACTGCGGAAGCTGAAAAAGCACCAAAAGCAGAAGCTTCAAAATCGGAAGCAAAAGCTGAAGGATGTGCCGGAAGTGAAGCAAAAAGTGAAGCTAAAGCCGACGGTTGTTCAGGAAGCAAAGCAGAGGCAAAAGCTGAAGGATGTGCTGATAAAGAAAAAACAGCTACAGCCTCAGCCGACACAAAATAGTTGAGAGAAATCAATATATTTAAACGTAATTAAAAGCCGTTCGCAAAAGCGAGCGGCTTTTTTTTGTTACTGTTGGCAATATGCTTTGGAATTTGTACTTTGCCTGTTTCAAAAAAAGGTAAATGAGGGCACCAAAAACATTTCGGCTACACATTGGAATTTTCGGAAAACGGAATGCAGGAAAATCGAGTATTCTGAACGCACTAACCCATCAGGATGTTTCCATAGTTTCTGAAGTAGCAGGCACTACAACCGATCCGGTAGAAAAGCCAATGGAACTTCTTCCGCTTGGACCGGTTTTGTTTATAGACACCGCCGGAATTGACGATGCAGGTGATTTGGGCGACAAACGTGTGACTAAAACACTGGCCGTTTTCGACCGCACCGATCTGGGGGTTATCATTACCAATTTTTCTGACTGGGGCAATTTTGAACTGCAGCTGATGGAGGAATTCAAAAAGAGGGAAATTCCCTTCATTATCGTATTCAACAAAATAGATAAATACACTGAACAACTTGATATCACTTCCGAACTGGACAACCTGAAAATCAAATATGCTTTTACTTCGGCTACCGAAGGAAATGGAATTTTAGACCTCCGGCAATTATTGCTCCAGTCGGCCCCGTCCGATTTCATCAATCGCCCGAGCATTCTGGCCGATTTGGTTGGGCCAGGCGAAGCTGCAGTTTTAGTTGTTCCCATCGACAAGGAAGCGCCCAAAGGACGTTTGATTTTACCGCAGGTCCAGAGCATCCGCGATTTGCTCGATTACGATTCGTTTTGCATGGTGGTAAAAGAACGTGAACTACGCCAGGCACTTTCAATTATGAACAAGCCGCCAAAACTGGTTGTAACAGACTCACAGGCTTTTCTGAAAGTGGCAGCCGATACACCTCCCGAAATACCTTTAACTTCTTTTTCCATTCTTTTCGCCCGCTTCCAGGGCGATTTACCCGAAATGGTGCGCGGTGCCATGGCTATCGACAACCTGAAAACAGGAGATAAAGTTTTGATTGCCGAAGCCTGTTCGCATCACCCGATTGGCGAAGACATTGGCACGGTAAAAATTCCCCGCTGGCTCACGCAATATGTTGGCGGCAAACTGCAAATAGACAATGTCCGCGGTCACGATTTCCCTTCCGATATTTCAGAATATAAACTGATTATCCATTGCGGTGCCTGCATGTGGAACCGGAGGGCAATGCTCAGCCGGATTATGAAAGCCCGTCAGGCCGGAGTGCCAATTACCAACTACGGGCTTACAATTGCCTTTTCGCTGGGAATATTTGAAAGAGCCCTTCAACCTTTTCCAGCGGCTCTTGAAACGTATAAAACACAATCGGACAATTAATTAAGAATCATTTTAAATAAATTCATAAATTAAACGAACGCAGTCAGCCCTTGTCAAAAACTTTGTACCAGAATAAAACGATATGAATAAAACAAAACATTATTGCTTTCTTATTTTTCTGTTTTACTCAATAAATCATTCTTATTCACAGGAAAATAAAACACAAAATACGAGAGATGAAGCCGTTCAGGTTTTTATTGATTGCGAACGGTGCGACATGGACCACATTCGCAGGGAAATTCCTTATGTAAATTATGTTCGCGACGTGAGGGAAGCACAGCTTTACATTCGCGAAACAAGACAGAACACAGGGAGTGGCGGCCGCGAATATTCCTATTTTTTTACCGGACAGGAGAAATTTGAAGGGATGAAAGATACGCTCATTTACATATCGGGGCCAAACGACACCGACGATGAAATCAGGGCCGGCCGCACCAACATGATGAAAATGGGATTAATGCGGTATGTCGCACGAACTCCTTCATACAAAGATGTCAATATTGAATATGATGGCGATGCCGAAATTGAAACCGTGGTTGATAAATGGAACAACTGGATTTTTGAGATTGAAACCAGCCCCAGATTTGAATCGGAAGAATCGTTTAAAGAATTCTCCCTCCGCAATTCGTTCGATGCGAGCAAAATAACAGAACAATGGAAAATCGAGGTGAAATTCGATCATCGGCTCAGCCATACAAAATACACCTATGATAATGAAACATTCAAAAAAGAAAAAACTGGAGTTGAACTGGAAAACCTGATTGTGAAAAGTCTCGGGCAACACTGGTCGGCCGGGGCCCGTGTCGATTTTCTGACCTCCAGTTTCAGCAATATCAAATTCAGAACTGGAATTTTCCCGTCACTCGAATACAACCTTTTTCCCTATTCTGAATCAACTCACCGGCAATTGCGATTTTTATACGGAATCGGAGTTTCTCTAAACCAATACAACGATACCACGATTTATATGAAAATGAAGGAAAACCTTGTCAAGCAACAATTACAGGTTGCCTATAGAGTGCAGGAGAAATGGGGCTCGGTAAACATTTCACTGGAGGGGTCCAACTACCTGCACGATTTTTCAAAAAACCGGCTTGAACTTTGGGGAGACATCGAAGTAAGGCTCATGAAAGGATTGGAACTTAGTGTTTTTGGCGGAGTTGCTCAAATTCACGACCAACTCTCTCTTGTGAGAGGTGAATTGTCGGAAGCCGATATTCTTCTCCAGTTACAGGAACTGGCCACCGCATACAGTGTTGATGGTGGAATAAGCCTTTCCTACACTTTCGGATCCATCTACAACAACATTGTAAATCCGCGGTTTGGAAACGGGAGATGGTAAATCAGCTACAGGAAAAGCAAAACTTCGCATCTTTTTTATATTTTCATCCTTAAAAAATAAAGCATCCGTCATTTTTATATTCTTCCGTTCTTCTTATTGGAAGCTGAAACAAGCTCTTGTACGAAAAACCGATTGAACCGGAAAACAAAATTGTTCCGCTGATTGGTGCTGTTCCAGGCGAGGCGGTGGTATCCGACAGCACTTCCATCAACCTTTATAAACTTGCGCATGCTGCCCTATAATACAATCTGGCTGGTTGTCAATTATTTTTTTTACCGGTTGTTTTCCTGAAGAATCCAAACAATATTATTTTCCCGAAGCTGTCTTTTTTCAAAATTTTCAGCGCTCCTTTTTCAATGGCAAACTGAAATTCCTGGTTTTTTCTGAAATCATCCGGATGAATGAGGGTGATAAAATTTTTTGCGATGCTCCATGTGAAGTTTCCCTCGTCTGCAATAAAATTTATCGGTAAATTTGTTTCATAGCTGAAATCCGCATTTTCTGAAAATTCAATCCTTAAAAAAAGCTGTTCTTCTTTTAACTGCTCTTCCTGTTTATGAATAAGTTCTTTTTCCGGCTCAGTGTAATACTCGAATAAATTCCACTGTCCCGGCAATTGCTTTGAGGGCCTGGCAAACATTTCGGAAGTTTTTAACCAGTAAACTATTTTTGAAAAAACAGCTTTAATCTTCATACATTTATTCTCAATTCTTTTTTTGACCAGCTTCCCGGTAAAAAGTTTAATAAAAACAAGCAAGTTAATTAAGAATGAAGTCAGACGAACCGCTTTGGTTTATAATTAAACATAAAGAACCCGGCACTATCCTGGTAAAAAGAAGATGCCGGGAACCATTGTTATTGTAATACTAAAAACTAACTGTGAACTAATTCTTCTTGTTAAAAACAAGTTTGTACATAGCAACCAGCGAAACAATCAATCCGCTAAAGGCTGCAATTAATGCAATTGTCATAAGTGATTCCATAATTCTAATTTTTTATGATTTTATTTGTTGATATTATTCTATTTCCATCGCTAACATTAACCAGGTAAATTCCCGGTGCTTTGTCTGAAAAGTCAACCTGCTTCTTATCAGCATAAAAAGCATCGACTCCTTTTTTTGCACACACCGTTTTTCCAGGTTGTGGGTGCATAAATCGGGTCATCAGTAATCGCGGTCGAGTGAAATTTCAAATTATCAGATGTAAGCTCTTTGTAAAATTCATTGGATGGCCTGTCAAATACCGAATTGTCAGAAAGTTGTTGTTCCAATGCATTGAACACAAAATAATCGTAAACACTCGGCAAATTATTGCTGTTATTGAAACTGCAAATGATATCAGCTTCGCCTCCGTTTTTATTTTCACCTGAAAGTTTTTCTACTAATGCAACCGGATAGTAAACATCAGGCAACAAGGCACCTTCAAATCTTAATTTTCAAGCACAATTTACTTAAAACGAATTACAGGGAAACCCTAAGAACGGGGGTAATAAAACCTGACTTTCCAGTAAAGTTTTACTGAAAAGTCCCTAAAAACAACTCTCAGAGAAAGGCATAAATGAGATGTAATTATGTATAATAAAAGTACGCTTCACTTAAAACTGAATGGACTTTACCGGGATAATATCAATAAAAATTTTCTGTTTCCTTAACATTAACGATAATCTTTTCAGGCTTTCGTTTCTTAATTTTATTTCTAATAAATTTGAAAAAAAATAAAAATGGATAATCTTGAGTTTTACAGAGCTTCATCGCTTTCAGAAACACTAATACCATATTTTGAATTTGGATTAAACGCCGGCTTTCCTTCACCTGCCCAGGATTACACCGAATTGAAAATAGACCTGAATAAAGAACTGATTAAAAACCGGGATGCTACATTTTTCGCGAAAGTAAAAGGGAAATCGATGCAGGATGCCGGCCTGAATGAAGGTGACATTTTGGTAATTGACCGAAGCCTGGAAGCCGAAAACGGCAAAATTGCGGTTTGCTTTTTAGATGGAGGGTTCACGGTTAAACGGATCAAAATCGAGAAAGGGGTTTGCTGGCTCATGCCCGAGAATCCTGAATTTGAACCGGTAAAAGTTACAAAAGACAACGATTTTATTATCTGGGGCGTGGTAACATACATCATAAAGGCGTTATGATTGCACTGGTTGACTGCAATAATTTTTACGTGAGCTGCGAAAGGGTTTTCAGGCCTGATTTAAACAATGACCCGGTGGTTATTCTCAGCAACAACGACGGGTGCATTATTTCGCGCAGTAACGAGGCCAAAGCACTGGGAATTCCCATGGGGGCGCCGGTTCATAAATGGGTAAAAAAACTGGATGTTCACCATGTTAAAATTTTTTCGAGCAATTACGCTTTATACGGCGACATGAGCCAGCGTATCATGAATATCCTTTCCGGTTTTACTCCTGAAATTGAAATCTATTCTATCGACGAGGCCTTTTTAAACCTTTCGGGAATACCCGGCAACTTAAACGAATATGCCCTGCAAATTAGAAAACGGGTAAAAAAATGGGTGGGAATTCCCGTGAGTATTGGAATTGCACCAACAAAAACACTTGCAAAGCTGGCCAACCGCATATCCAAAAAATTTCCCGAAAAACTCAACGGGGTACACACAATTGACACAGAAGAAAAAAGGATTAAAGCATTAAAATGGGCACAGGCAGGCGATTTGTGGGGAATTGGCAGCCAGTATAAAAAAAAGCTGGAAGCGTATGGAATAAAAACAGCATGGGACATCACCCAATGCAGTGAGGCATTTATGAAAACCCATTTTACGGTGGTGGGTGCCCGCATTAAAAAGGAGCTGGAAGGGATTCCATGCATTTCGATGGAAGAAATTCCTCCGGCCAAAAAAAATATTGCCACCACCAGAAGTTTCGGGGTTTTGCAAACCGAACTCGAAAAAATTAAAGAGGCCGTTTCAACATTCACAGTTAACTCAGCCTTCAAACTGAGGCAACAGAAAAGCTGCGCACAAACCATGATGGTTTTCATTCATACAAACGGGTTCCGCACCGACTACCCGCAATACAGCCGGAACATTGTAATTAAGCTGCCCGTTGCTACCAACAGTTCTTCTGAATTGGCAAAATACGCCACCAAAATGGTTGAAGCCATTTTCAAACCCGGGTTTCATTACCATAAAGCAGGTGTTATTCTTTCAGATATTATCCCTGAAAACCAGGTGCAGTTGAACATTTTTGATCCGAACATAAACCGCCCAAAACAAAAGGAATTGTTTCGCGTGGTGGACCTCATGAACGGAACAATGGGAAGGGACACGATAAGGCTGGCTGCCCAGGGAAAAGAAAGGAAATGGAAACTGAAACAGGAAAGGCTCAGCAAACGTTATACAACCAACTGGAAAGATATACTTGAAATTTAGCTGAAATATGTGCTTCTACTACAACCTGAGCAAAATGGCCCAACGCTATAAAGAACGGGCCCAAAACAACGAGGTGCTTCGAAAAATGGATCTGGTTAACGGGTTTACATTTCCTGAAATGCCGGTAATTGTGAATTCAAATATGAGCCTGATACACTGGGGGTTGATACCGTTTTGGGCGAAAGATGACGGGATAAAAAAATACACCCTGAACGCCCGGGCAGAAACCCTGTTCGAAAAACCTTCATTCAAAAACAGCATTTTCTCCAAACGCTGCATTGTGCCGGCAAGCGGTTAGTTTGAATGGGATCACACCAGGAACCAAATCCGATACATTTGCAATTTTTGTTATTGTGCTTTTGCTGGTTTTAGGTAGGAGGATAAAAAACAAAGAACCTGATGCAGAATACCACTTAAATCCAACTAAAGTTAAAGAAATTGCAGACTTTATTGAACCGTTCCGCAAAATGTGGGATAACAGGTTTAACAAATTGGAATCGGTTATGGATGGGAACCAAAGTATTGAAACTTGAAACACTAAGCAAATACGATTTTAAAAAAGGTGTTGGAATTAGGTTGCGGCACAGGGAAAAATACTGATTGGGCACATTTTTTTACTGCAAGATAAATTATTCCAGAGATTTACCGAAAAATAAAATCCGGCCATTTTTTAAAGCCGGATTTATACCATATTCTATTTTCAGAATACATATTATTTAGGGAACGAAGGTTTTGGCTGTCCTTCAGTTCTTCAGACACTTTGCATACTGCTTCTTAAATTCCCCTTGCATTCCGGTCGAGCTGTTCTTCATCCGAAAAATCGTTTTCAGCGGAGTGCCCTTTCAGCGGAACGATTTTCTCATGAATGGCATCCACAAACCACTCAGGTTGCGGGAAAAAGAAATCTTCCAACTCGTGAGCAGGTGTTATCCAGTTGCGCGAACCAACCACCACCGGCGGAGCGTCGAGGTAGTCGAATGCAAGCTCAGTAATATTCGAAGCCATGTCGCGAAGGAAGGAACCGCGGCCGGTAGCATCTCCCGAAATAACAATCCTCCCGGTCTTTTTAACCGATTCAATTACCGTTTCATAATTAAACGGTACCAACGAGCGGGCATCGATTACTTCTGCCGAAAAGTTGTACTTTTCTTCAAGAATTTTGGCAGCATCCAGTGCCCGGTATAAAGTAGCACCTATTGTCAGAATTGTCACATCGCTGCCTTCACGCTTCACATCAGGTTCGCCCAGCGGAATTTCGTAGTACCCTTCCGGTACACCGCCTTCATGAAACTGTTCGCCGATGTCGTAAATGCGCTGGCTTTCGAAGAAAACCACCGGATCGGTCCCCTGCAGGGCTGAATTCATCAAACCTTTGGCATCGTATGGAGTTGCAGGAAACACCACTTTCAATCCCGGAATATGTGCGGCCAGTGCAGTCCAGTCCTGCGAGTGCTGTGCTCCATATTTCGAACCCACTGAAACACGGATTGTAACAGGCATTTTCAGCACGTTTCCACTCATGGCCTGCCATTTGGGCAACTGGTTAAACACCTCATCGCCGGCACGGCCCAAAAAGTCGCAATACATAATTTCAGGAACCACCCGACCACCGCACATGGCATAACCGATGGCTACTCCCACTATTGCACCTTCGGAAATGGGTGAATTGAACAGGCGATGATAAGGCAATGCTTCGGTGAGCCCCCGGTACACGGCAAAAGCGCCGCCCCAGTCGCGGTTCTCTTCCCCGTAAGCAATCAGCGTGGGGTCTTTGTAAAACCGGTCGAAAATGGCTTCGAAAATACCGTCGCGCAACGCGAAAGTTTTTATCTTCGAGTACGGTTTCCCGTTTTCGTCAAACATGAACCGCTCTTTTTTGGCAATTTGCTGCACACGCGGATTTTCTTCCATCGGGTGGTTCACTTCAGGTTCGCGGTCTTCCATTTTATCCACACTGCCGTTGCTGAACATCATCTCCCCTATCAGGTTCGGATACTTTTTCATATCCATGCGCGGCGAAACCTCATCGTCGATGGCCAGCTTCATGGTATTGGTAACGAGTTCTGTCGTTTCAGCCTTAATCTTCTCCAATTCTTTTTTGGTGACAATGCCCGCATTTTCCAGTTCATTTCCAAACCACACGATTGAATCCTGTTTCTCCCAGGCTTCAATCTCTTCTTTTGTCCGGTACGTCGAAGCATCGGAGGGCGAATGCCCGCTAAAACGGTAGGTTAAAACATCAAGCAGAACCGGGCCACGCTTTTCTTCCAGCACTTTCTTTTTGCGACGATAGGCATCGATAACTGCCAGCGGATTGTAACCGTCCACCCGTTCGGCATGCATCTGGTCGGCATTGAGTCCGGCACCCACCCGGGCTGCTATGTCGTAACCCATGGTTTCGCCACAGGTTTGTCCTCCCATTCCGTACTGGTTATTCACAATGTTTATGATGAGCGGCAGGCCGCCTTTCATGTCGTCGTCCCACAACGTACGGAATTGATCCATAGTGGCGAATGAAAGCCCTTCCCACACGGGGCCGCAAGCCATTGAAGCATCGCCAATGTTAGCCACCACGATGCCTTTTTTGCGGTTCACTTTTTTAAAGAGTGCGGCACCAACCGAAATATCTCCCGAGCCGCCAACAATAGCATTGTTCGGGTAAACACCAAACGGCGTAAAAAATGCATGCATCGAGCCACCAACTCCTCTGTTGAAACCTGTTTCGCGGGCAAAAATTTCGGCCAGCGTTCCGTAAAGCATAAATTTAACGGCAAGCTCTCTGGTGGAGCCTGTATGACCTGCCTTCACCGGCGCGAGCGTTTTCCCGTTGAAATGGGTTTCCATAATTTCTTCGAGGGTTTTATCATCCAGCTTACTAATGGCTGATAATCCTTTTGCCAATATTTCGCCGTGGCTGCGGTGCGAACCAAAAATAAAATCTTCAACATCTAAATTGTAGGCCATTCCCACGGCTGCTGCTTCCTGTCCAATGGAAAGGTGAGCCGGTCCCGGGTGGTTGTAGGGAATCCCGTTGTACTCGCCGCGGGTTTTTATCAGGTTCAACATGGTTTCAAACTCGCGGATGACCACCATATCGTTATAAATACGCAGAAAATCTTCTTTCGTGAAGTTTTCTTTTTCTTCTTCAACTGTTTTGTTGTACTGATTAACCGGAATTGGTTTGAAATCGATTTGTCCAGGCTTGCGTACTTCTTCCGGATTTATGAATTGATTTTTTGGCATCTTAAATTATTTTAGTTATTCATTATTAATCATTAATAGTTCCGAGTTTCGGGTTTACAGTTCCGAGAGTTCCTTTATTTTAACTATTATGCTATTTGAATTTATTTCCTTTAAAGTCACTTGATTTTAAATGGCTCATCAAAGCCCCTGTCAATTTGCCTACTTCATCAGCTATCAAATAGGCTTCGTTAAATTCTTCTTCAGTAATATAACCGTTATCAAGGGCCCGATATAACTGAGAGCGTGATTCTCCGGCAGAACCTTTAGATATGGACAAGAACTGCGAGAACTCTTTGTTGCCTCCTCGCTCAAAACCTTCGGCAATATTGTCCATAGCTGAACCGGATGAACCTTTTATTTGACTTACCAATTTGAAATCTCTGTAAAACGGTTTCTTCAACGTAAAGCCATGAATTAATTTACAAAGTACCCTTGCTTTTTGCCAGGCTATAATATCTTCAAAACGATTAAAAGTTGCCATAACTTGAAACTTTAAATGTTAAACTTTGAACTCTGAACTCTGAACTCTGAACTCTGAACTCTGAACTCTGAACTCTGAACTCTGAACTCTGAACTTTGAACTCTGAACTCTGAACTCTGAACTCTGAACTCTGAACTCTGAACTCTGAACTCTGAACTCTGAACTCTGAACTCTGAACTATAAACTTTAAACTGAAAGGTTCTCTATCTGTGCTTTCACTTCTGCCAGAAAGCGTGTGGCTTCGCCGCCATCAAGTGCCTGATGGTCGTAGGTTAACGAAAGCCCCATCATGGGCACAAAGCCGTAAACGTCCTCTTCAATTTCCATCGGACGCGGAACAATAGTGCAAACGCCAAGAATAGCAGTCTGCGGTAAATTTATTACCGGGGTAAACATTTCCACACCATAGTTTCCGAGGTTGGAAACGGTAAAACCTGCCTCTTCGGGGCTCAGCAAATCGGGGTTGATATTTCCGCTGCGAGCCTGTGAGGCTAATTCCTGCAGTTGGCGCGAAAGGCCGGCAACAGAAAGATCGTCAGCGTTTTTTAGAGCGGGCACCATCAAGCCACGGTCAGTGTCAACGGCCAAGCCGAGGTGTACTTTTTTAAACCACTTCATTTTATCGCCGAGGTAGTGGGTGTTTACCCGTGGAAATTTTTCGAGTGCGCGGATCACCGCAAAGCAAACCAAATCGTTGATGGTTACGTTTTGTGAAATGGTTCCCTCGGCATATTCTTTTTTGAATTTTTTGCGTAGTTTCAATACCTGGCGGGCATCGGCACTCAGGTGGTGAGTAAGCTGTGCCGAATTTTGGAGCGACTGGTGCATTGCCGTCGCAATCAGTTTACGGATGTTTGGAATCGATTTGATTTCAAAATCGTTGCCCGACTGAAGCACTTCATTTTTTTGAGTTTCTGGTTTTGCAACTGGCCGGGGTTGTTTTGTTTCTGCTACGGTTGTTTTATCCGCTGCTTCCACATCACGGGCGATTATTCTTCCGCGTGGTCCGGTACCTTTCACCGAACGTACATCCACACCCATCTTCTCCGCCATGTTTTTTGCGAGTGGGGAAATACGGACACGGCGGTTTTCTGAATCCTCATCCACTTCAAATTCAGTTACTTTGGATGCCCCTTCTGCAGGCTTCTCCACTTCGGGTTCTTGGGTTTTAGTTGCACTTGCATCGCTCCCTTTGTGTGGATCAAATTCCTCCACCGGTTCACCCTCTTTACCTATAACTGCCACGTTTGTCAGCACCGGCACTTCGTCGCCTTCTTCAAAAAACGCAGCCAAAAGGACTCCATCTTCTTTGGCTTCTTCTTCAAAAGAGGCTTTATCGGTTTCGTAAGAAAAAAGTATGTCGCCCTCGCTCACCTTCTCACCAACCGATTTGTACCACTGCCCCATAATACAGGATTCAACTGATTGTCCCTGGCGAGGCATTAAAACTGGTATTGCCATATTTTATTGATTTTTAAAATTTTGTTTCACTTGTTAATATGAATTAAAAAATTAAGCATTAGAATATTTTATTGAAATACAGAAAGTTCAAAATATTTCTAATTTCACGATGTAAAAATATAATTTATAACTTGTAAATACAAGTTGTGTAATATGTTTTAAAAAATTTTTAACTTTGAGACAGAATGGAAAACATGCCGCAATACCGGAAATTGTACGAATTGCTTCGGAAAAACATCCTGAAAGGAATTTACGAAGAGGGAAGCTTATTGCCCTCTGAAAATGAACTTTGCGCAGTACACGGCATGACACGCCCCACCGTACGGCATGCACTGGACTCGCTGGTAAAAGACGGGTTAATCATAAAAAAACAGGGCAAAGGCAGTATTGTAAGAAAGCCACCACAAAACATCGGAATTTTATCGATTGCGGGCACAGCATCGGCTGTTGGGGTGCGGTACCTGAGAACAGAGATTCTGCAAAAACCGGAAATCAGGCCGTGGCCCGAAGAATTTCCATTTGAACTCTCGGAAACCGAAAAAGAGGCCGGGTGCATTTACATGGAACGCCTGCGGTATGTGGATGGTCAGCCGGTTTTTTACGACATTAACCACCTGCCAAATTTGAATTTACCCCGGCTGACAAGCCGTTCATTCGAAAATAAATCGCTGTTTGAAATGCTGCGGGAACATTACCAGGTGGAAATTTTGGGCGGAGAGCAAAAACTGAAGGCTATAATTCCCGACCGAAAAATAAAAAGACTTCTTAACTTAAGAAACCGCACACCAGTGCTCTACATCGAGCGAAAACTGGTTACCAACAAAGAGGCGTTCAACATCTATTCAACTATCTATTTCAATTCCGAAAAACACGCGATTTACGGCAGTTTTTAGTAAAAAATTAGCAAAGCTGATTTATCCGGAAATTACATAATACCCAATTTTTCTTCAGATATTTTTTCTGGCCTTTTATTTAATTCTATTTTTGCGAAGTTTTTCTTATTGAATTTCAAGCTAAAAAAACTAAAATGCAGTTTATTTTGGATCATTAAACAGCAATGGATTCCAGGAAAGTTAAATGAAAACAAACAGGTTTGGAAGAAAATACACTACATGCAGAAACAGTTAAAGAGGCGGTAAACCTGCGTGGCGAACCGGCTACATTTGCAAACGAAAAATACGGAGAACATCTACGTAATAATTTTGATATCTGGCTGGCCGGCTCGGAAAAACCAACTCCTTTGGTAATTTACATTCATGGCGGCGGATTTGTTGGCGGCGATAAATCGAAATACTTCGATTCTCCCGATTTGGTCCGTTTTCTCGATGCCGGTGTTTCGGTGGCGGTAATTAACTACCGCTTCATGACAGAAGCCCCCTACGGAATAATGGCCAGTTTTAACGATTCAAAACGGTGCCTGCAATACATACGTCACAATGCCCAAAAATACAACATCGACAAAACACGAATCGCCTGCTCGGGTGGTTCGGCAGGTGCCGGAACAGCTCTTTGGCTGGCTTTCAGCAACGACATGGCCGACCTGCATAATGCAGATCCCGTATTGCGCGAATCCACCCGCCTGACCTGCGCCGGGGCTTTTGCCACACAATCAACCTACGATATTTTTCAGTGGGAAAAAACCATTGAAGTTCCAATGGCTGAAACCCGCGAACAACTTGTGGCAATTGCTGCTGCATTTGGCCTGCAATATAAAAACGGAATGGATTTGTTCAATAACCATGTAAAACGCCGCGAACTCGATTTCCTCGCTAAAATGGATAAAAACGATCCGCCCATTTTTGTTCTCAACAAACATAAAGCCGGCATCCCTGCCAACCAGGATGATTTAAACCATCATCCGAATCATGCCAGGGTTATAAAAGAAAAAGCAGACAAGGTGGGGTTGAAGGCAATTGTTTACGCCCCTGAAATTGGAATTATGGACCCATCAGGAAAGGATCTGGTCGATTTTTTTCTTGAAAATTTTAAGCTCCAATAAAACCGGAACAACAATATTTATATATTTACATTTATGAAAGTATTAAAGTTTGGAGGAACATCGGTTGGGTCGCCCGAAAATATGCGGGCCGTGATGAAAATTATTACTGACGGGGAACAAAAAATTGTGGTTCTCTCGGCCATGTCGGGCACCACAAACTCGCTGGTTGAAATTGCCGGATACCTGAAGAAAAAAAACCGGGAGACAGCAGGGCTGCTCATCGGAAAGCTCGAATCGGGTTATAAAAAAGTTGTGAAGGAGCTTTTCGAAACAGAAGAAAACAAACAGAAAGGCCTGAAAATTATAAAGTCGTGTTTTAAAACTATACGTTCGTTTACCTCCGGGAGGTTTACACCCGTTGCCGAAAATACCATTCTCTCGAAAGGCGAAATGATTTCGACACAACTTTTCACTTTGCTGATGCAGGAAAACGGCCACAATGCCAAAATGCTTCCGGCGCTCGATTTCATGCGTATCGACGAAGAAAAAATGGCCGATTCGAAATACATTGGCGAGCATATTGAAGGGATTTTAAACGAAGTTGGTGAGGCCGACTATTACATCACCCAGGGTTACATTTGCCGGAATGCCTTCGGAGAAATTGACAACCTGCAACGTGGTGGTAGCGACTACACTGCATCTTTGATTGGAGCAGCCATCGATGCCGATGAAATTCAGATTTGGACCGATATCGACGGGTTTCACAACAACGATCCACGATTTGTGGAAAACACAAAAAAAATTGATCACTTATCCTTTTACGAAGCTGCAGAGCTGGCCTATTTCGGGGCAAAAATACTTCATCCGCAAACTGTTTTCCCGGCAAGGGTGCATGATATTCCGGTGCGGCTTAAAAACACGCTCAACCCTGCCGACCCGGGAACTTTGATTACTTCGGAAACCACAGGGAAAGGGATAAAAGCCGTAGCCGCCAAAGATGGAATTACAGCTATAAAAATCCGTTCCGACCGAATGCTGATGGCGTATGGTTTTCTGAAATCAGTATTTAAGGTTTTTGAAAAGTACAAAACACCAATCGATATGATTTCCACCTCGGAGGTGGCACTATCACTAACTATCGACAATACCGATCATTTGAAAAGAATCCACAACGACCTCGACAAACTTGGAACAGTTGAGATAGACCATAATATGGCCATTGTTTGTATTGTTGGTGATATTATTGGTGAAGAAAGAGGTTTCGCTTCAAAGGTTTTCGATGCGCTCGACGGCATTCCCATCCGGATGATTTCTTATGGCGGAAGCAGTTACAATATTTCGGTACTCGTGCCCAGTTCGCACAAGGAAAAAACACTGCAAGCCATCAATACCGGCTTGTTGAATAATGGCGACTAAATTTTAGCAATCGGGTAGATGGTCAGTGAGATAATTTACTATCTCACTGATGCACCTCCCACACCACCGTACGTACCGTTCGGTATACGGCGGTTCTTTAATTACA